>NZ_RZSC01000806.1:0-2574 GCF_003998155.1 Mesorhizobium sp. M1E.F.Ca.ET.063.01.1.1 | reverse complement strand
GCGGATGACAGCGTGCTCAATGCCTTCGCGTCGGTGCGCGCGGTCGCCGAGCGGCAGCTCGCCGAAGTCGATCGCATTGTGCGTGGCTATTTCGGCGCACGTGACGACATGCGGCCGGTCGGGCGCGACGAACTCCAGGGGCTGATGCGAGACGGCCTGGTGACGCTGATCGATGTCCGCCCGCCCGACGAGTTCGCGCTCGGCCATGTGCCCGGCGCGATCAACGTTCCGCTCGGCGAGATCAAGGCCTGGTCCCGCGGTGCCGATACCAGCCTGGAAATCGTCGCCTACTGCCGCGGCCCCTGGTGCGTGATGTCCTTCGAGGCGGTGGCCGCGCTGCGCTCGCTTGGCCATTCCGCGCGCCGCCTGGAGGACGGCATGCCGGAATGGAAAGCCGCCGGCCTGCCGGTGGAAATGGTCGCCTGACGGTGTGGCTGATTAGGCGGGGCGGAATGCCCGCGGGCCGAAAGGGCCCGCGGCTGCGGCATTTGCGTTCATTGGATCTGTTCCCGAGATTACAGGGGCCTCTCTGCAGGGCGAGGATGGCGAGGGCCGGCAAACGGATCGATCCCGACCCTCACCGAAGTGCTCGCCATCCCGACCCGGATCAGCCAGCTACGGGCGTGTTGAGAAGCTGCTGCTCCCAAAGATACGCGATGCCGCTGCCGCCGAAGTGCTGGATGAGAATCTCGGTCAGCTCCTCGACATGCTCGGTGCGCGCCCAATCGCGTTGCCATTCGCCAGCGAGCGCCATCACGGTCATCACGTTCGCGCCGGCCACGATCATTCGCTGTATAGCAACTTCGTGAGACTCCTTCGAAATCCCGCCCGACGCGTCGGTGATCACGGTCACGTCCCAGCCTTCGCCGGCGGCCTGGATCACAGGCATTGCGACGCAGACCTCGGTCCACAGGCCGGCGATGATCAGCTGCTTGCGGCCGGTCGCCTTGACGACGTTCACCACATTCTCGTCCTGCCAGGTGTTCACCCAGGTGCGATCGATGACTTCCTGGTCCGGAAATACGTCGGTGATCTGCTTAAAGAGAAGTCCACCGCGCGCCGCGATCACGCTGGTGAGAATGGTCGGAACATTGAAGGCTTTTGCTAGCTTCGCCAGCGCGGTCGTGTTGTTGACCACCATGTGCGGATCGTGGCTGTTCAGGTTCGCGAGTTGATAAGGCTGGTGATCGATCAGAACGAGGACCGAGTCTTCAGGACGAAGAAGCGAATCAAGTCCGTTACGAGGGGTCATCAAGACTTCCTTTCTCTGCCGCTATGGACGGCAATGGGGTGACGGGAGACATGCGTCAGGGGGCGACGTTGCCTGGACGCAATTTGCTGTTCCTTTTGGCGATGCGGTAGTGCCATAGTCAGGCAAGCTGTGTCGCGAAACGAGGAACGCCAAATTGGACATCGAAGATCTACAGACATTCGTCGCTGTGGCCGATGCCGAGGGCGTATCGGCTGCCGCGCGCCGGCTCGGCGTCTCCAAGTCAATCGTCAGCCGGCGGCTTTTCCGGGTTGAAGCGGAACTCAGCGTCCAACTGCTTGCCCGCACGACCCGCGGCGCCGCGCTTACGGAAGCGGGAATCACGTTCAGAGACCATGCGGCCCGAGCCATCGCCGAGATCGATACGGCCAGGGAAACGATGCTCCCAACCGGTGAGCTGCGCGGCCGCCTGAGGGTTGCCATGCCGCTTTCTTTTGGCCCGACCCACTTCGCTCCCGTGCTTGCGGAAATGGCGCAACACCACCCGCAACTCCAAATCCATACCTCCTACAGCGATCGCTTCGTCGATCTGATCGCCGAAGGTTTCGATTGCGCGATCCGGGTTGGTTACCTTCAGGACTCCAACCTGATCGCGAAGCGCGTCGGGCCGATCTATGGAAAGCTTGTCGCAAGCCCGGATTACATCAAAGCGCACGGTTCACCTGAGACGGTAGAGCAACTCGTCAACCATCAGGCCCTCATGCAAGGAACGGAAGCCTGGCAGTTCATGGATGGCGACAAGATCGTCACGGTTCAGCCGCAGGGCAGGTTCAAGGCCGACAACGCTACGGCGCTTGCCGCCGCCGCAGTGGCAGGGCTCGGCATCGCCTGGCTCCCTGATTGCATCACGTATGACTATGTGGCCTCCGGTGCGCTCGTTCCGATTATGACACGCTATCCTCCACCTTCGGCAGGCGTGTATGTCGTCCGGCCGCCGGGTCAGCACCCCGCACGGAAAGTCCGGATCCTTATCGAAATGCTGATCGAGTACTTCGCACGAAATCCGGACGTTTGGGGTCTCGACCGTTAAAACAGGAACGGGGCGAAGAGCACGGCCGGCTTGTAACGCGGCCGAGCCGGGCAAGGATCGGTGACAGCGCGTCAATGGCATCGGCTTGACCGCCCGGCCCGGCAAATCCGACGTCCTGCCCTTCTTTCACAAATTAGCGATTACTCATGGAACCTTGTGGCCGGTGTTCCATTGCAACCGAATGCAAGAGCATGTCCAGCGCTTCCGGACGCGGGCACAGTCCCCACGCTACTCATTGGTGCTGCCGATATACAATGAGGAAGAGGTATTGCCC
>NZ_RZSC01000805.1:0-2575 GCF_003998155.1 Mesorhizobium sp. M1E.F.Ca.ET.063.01.1.1 | reverse complement strand
GAACATCGATGACCGCTGCTACGCCGCTCGCTCCAGCACTGTTGAGGGCGCGCGCGAGCGGCTTCGTAACCGCCGAGCTACACCACGCGGTGGGGCACGACCATTTTGGATGCGCGAGGCGCCTTCGGCAACGCACTGATTCTTCTGGAATGTAGGCAAAAACACAAATACATTGAGCCGCAGTTTGGAGCCGCAAAGCGCGGCAAGGACGCCCATCCCGCGTCGTCGTCGAGGAGAGAAGTATTGCGCTTGGATCACCGCCGGAAAAAGAAACTCGTCGATTGTTCCCGCTTTCGGGGCGCTCCTGTCGGGCGCTCGATGGCAAGCCTTGTACGTGGCGGAAGCTCGCCGGCATGCAATTCGCGAAGGCGCTGATCGAGTTCCTTGTCCACCGACGTCAGGCGATGATTGAGGCGAAGATAGTCCATCCAGGTCGGCGTGCGGAATGTCTCGGTCCAATGCAATGGCTCCTGCAGGTCGCGCTGAAGGTTCCAGTGCCGCGCACCGACGCGGCTTTGCACGCGACGCCGTTGCCGCATCTGATCGAGAAATTCCTCAAGGTTCGCTTCCGGGATGGCGTACTCGATCTTGACCACGATCGGACCGCTCCTCGACTTCAGGTCGAGGGCGAGTTGCGGGGTCTCGAAATCAAGCGAATCCTGATCGGATTCTTTCCATTGACGGATTGGCAATAGGAGCCCGGTGGCGGCAACCAGCAGCAGGGCGCCAGCGGAACTCTCCAGTGCCAGCGTGAGGGAATAGTTTTCAGCCATCACGCCCCACAGCCAGCTTCCGGCCGCAATGCCGCCTGACGCAAGCGCAGAGTAGATCGAGAGCGTACGCCCGACCACCCAGCGGGGGCTCGACAGCTGCACGCTGACGTCAAGCCCGGTCCAGGTGACGACCCAGCCAGCCCCGCCCAGTGTCAAGGCAATCGTCGCCACCACGATCGAAGGCGTGAAAGCAAGAGCCAGGCAGCAAGCGGCGCAGGAAATGCATGCCAGCGTGGTCAGCCGCTCCTGCGACAGCTGCCGTCTCAGCGCGTTGTTGGAAATGCCCGCGCACAAGGCGCCGGCGCCAAATCCGGCCATCAGGACACCGTAGACGATCGGTCCGCCGCCGAGTTGATCGCGCGCAACGAGAGGCAGCAGCGCCAGGATGGAAATGCTTGTCAGTCCGAACAGAGTTCCGCGCGCGATTGCCGCCTTGATCTCTCCCGACAGTGCCGTGAAGCGCGCGCCGTCATGAATGGCGGTGGTCAAGGGCTCACGCGGAAGAGGCGAAGACCGGCCGCTCCATTTGCAGAGGCCTATGACCCATAGCATCGCGACATAGGTCAGCGTCGCCAAGGCAAAGGCGGTCAGCGGTCCGAAGGAGGCGACGACGATACCGCCGAGCGCCGGGCCAATGCTTCGCATGGCATTGTAGCCAACCGAGATCAACGTGACCGCTGCCGGAACTTCGCGTTTTCGCAGAATGTCGCCAACCGAAGCGTGCCAAGCCGGATCGGTGAAAGCAGCCCCGCATCCGGCCAGACAGCTGCATGCGAGGATCAGCCACGGATTGTAGAACCCGAGCCCCACAAGAGCGGTAAGCATCATCGACGACGATGCTATTACGCACCAGCCGATCGCCATGACATGGCGCCGGCTGAAGTTGTCGGCAATGGCGCCGGCAAAGATCGACAACAGGAAGACGGGCAGTGTTGTGGAGGCTTGCACCAGGGCGACCATCACGTCCGAGCTTGAAATGGTTGCCATCAGCCAGCTGACCGCAACAGTCTGAAACAGCCATCCCAGGCTGGAGACCTGTGCGGCAAGCCAGACCGCGCGGAACGTGGGGTTCTCCAGCGGAGCAAACGTCGCCGACGAAACCGAAGCCGCGTCCGCGCGCACCACCCTGCTCATTGGGCCGAGCCCCCTCTGTTTGCCTAAGATCAAGTTGGAGATTTCTACTCACGGACTTGCCTAGAGACAGTGGCAGGATCAGGGCACTACCGGTGCGTAGCGCAGATATTTTTGAGGTCTCCTGGGCGGCGGACATGAAACTCGCCTGGGAAAAGGGTGTTCATCCATTACCGGGTGCGAGCTATCTTCTCACCTAGAGCTTCTGGACAGGGTTTCGATATGGACACAGGGCTTGTCTCCCGGTGTACAAATGGTGCGTACTTCATCGGACGGCTCTTCGCGATGCAAAAGATGAGCAAGCTGCGCCAACTGCCATCGCTGCTCGCCAGTTCTTGACCTTCCGCTCGGCCGAGCTCGTCATCTGACGTCGGCCGGCCTTTAAAGTGCAACTGTGAGGTGGCTTCCTCGTCAGTCGCGGGTTGTTTCGCGCCAGTAAAGAAGAATGTAGTGTTCGGGACACATACCCCCGCAGTGTATTGCCTGGGATAGCCAATCGCCTGTATTGACCACGTCTCGGTCAGCCGGACTGGTTGGACGATAGATCGTGTCGCTGTGAATCCATGCGTCAAAGCGACCGGTGAGCATGGCCTCCTTCGCCTCCACGACGCGAGTCACCGTGGCAACTTCCAGGGATTGCAATGCCGGCGAGAAGGAAGAGCCCCCTTCGC
>NZ_RZSC01000804.1:0-2578 GCF_003998155.1 Mesorhizobium sp. M1E.F.Ca.ET.063.01.1.1 | reverse complement strand
GACAGATCCTGGAAGGGCGAACCTTCGGGAAGCTGCGGCATCGGCACCGCGCCCGGGCCTTCCGTGCCTTTCACGGTTTGCGAGGTCGAGATGTTGACCACGGCGCCGAGCAGGCGTTCGGCGAGATCGGCGACCGAGGGCGGTCCGTCGGACGCGATCGTGGGCGTGACGAAAGACGGGACGGCAATTATGCCGACGACGAATGCGGTGGCGCCGGCGAAAAGCGTGCGCCGCGCCGCGCGCAACAGGGTGTCGGATATCATCGTGGCCTCCCGGTCTTTCTGAAGAGGAAAAGCGCTTCCGCAAAGGCGCCTGTCCAACTCATGTTGGCAAGAAATAAGGCACGTTTGCGGCTATAGCCATCGGCGGAAGATAAATCGTCAATCGTCGCGGCACCAAGGAAATTCGTCAGCCGCGCGCCAGCCAGACGATGCCGACGCCGATTGCGATTGCACCCAATCCGCCGACCCGCAGCACATTCTCCGGCATCGACAGCACTTCCGTCGCCAGTTTCCGGGCCAAGGCCGGGAACCCGCCATAGACCAGGCCCTCGATGACGAGGACCAGGCCGACTGCCGCGAGAAAATCCTGCACCGCCGCTACTGGGCGGTGCTGGGCTGCGGCGCCGGCACAGCCGGCGCCGACTGTTGCTCGGCCGGTTGGCCAGGCACGGGCTTGCTGCCCGGATCGCGGAAGTAGCGGAAGAACTCGGACTCCGGCGACAGCACCATGGTGGTTCCGGTGTTGTCCAGCGCGGTGCCATAAGCATTCATCGAGCGATAGAAATCGAAGAAGGCCGGATCGCGCTTGTAGGCATCCGCAAAGGTGGCGCTGCGCTGCGCCTCGCCCTCACCGCGCAGGATTTCCGATTCCTTCTGCGCCTCGGCGACGATCTCGACGACCTCGCGGTCGGCCCGGGCCCTGATGCGTTGCGCCGCCTCGTTGCCGCGTGCTCTCAGCCGCTCGGCTTCCGCCAGACGTTCGGCCTTCATGCGGTCGTAGGTCTGCTGCGAGACTTCCGCCGTCAGATCCGTCCGGCGAATGCGCACGTCCTCGATGTCGAGGCCGAGCGACGTCGCGTCGGGACGGAGCTGATCGCGCACCTCGCGCATCATGACGCCGCGCTCCTCGGAAAGTGCCGCCTCGAAGTCTCGCAGACCATAGACGCGGCGAAGCGCTGCATCGAGGCGCGTCTTCAGCCGGGCTTCGGCAAGTTCCACCTGTCCGGACACGGCCGCCCGGAAGGTGCGCGGATCGGAGATGCGATAGGCGATGAAGGCATCGACCTCGTAGAATTTGCCGCCGGAGACCTGGACGCGGATGTTGTCGAGGTCGAAGCGCATCACTTTCTTCTCGATCGTCTGAACGCTGTCGGCATCGAAGAAGGCGAACGGCGCCTTGAAATAGATGCCTGGCTCGGTCTTGACGTCGATAATCTCGCCGAATCTCAGCACGATGGCCTGCTCGCCCGCCTTGACGACGAACACCGACGAATAGAGCAGAAACAGCAGGACGGCGGCGATGACCGCGATGATGGGAAGACGGTTGGCCATCACTGGTTACCTCCCAGCACCGGCGCCGGCGGCGCCTTCGGCTGCAGTGCCGGCAGCGGCAGATAGGGAAGCACTCCCTGTCCATTGCCCGGTTCGACGACGACCTTGTTCGAGTCCTTCAGGATCCTCTCCATCGTTTCCAGATACAGGCGCTTGCGCGTCACATCGGGCGCCTTGGCGTATTCGTTGTAGACGGAGATGAAGCGCTGCGCCTCGCCTTCCGCTTCCTGCACGACACGGTTCTTGTAGGCGGCCGCGTCCTCGCGGATCTGCGCCGCTTGGCCGCGTGCTTGGCCGAGCTTCTGGTTGGAATATTGATTGGCCTGCTCGACGAACTTGTCCTCGTCCTGCTCGGCGCGTTGCACCTCGTCGAAGGCGTCGGCGACCTCGCGCGGCGGCGCCGCATCCTCGATGGAAATTGCGTTGACTTGCAGACCCGTCTTGTAGCCGTCGAGCGTGTTCTGGACGATCTCACGCACCGAAGTGGCGATCCCCTGGCGATCGTCGCGGAAAATATCCTGCGCCGGGCGCCGGCCGACGACTTCGCGCATGGCGCTTTCGGCAACCTGCGTCAGCATGCCGTCGGGATCGGAGACATCGAACAGGTAGGCCCTCGGATCGGAAACCTGATAGGCGACCGAGAACTGCACATTGACGATGTTCTGGTCGCCGGACAGCATCAGCCCGGAACCGCTGCTCGAGCCGCCGCCGATGCTGACGAGCTGCTCGGAAATCTTGGCCGTCTCGACCGTCTCGATCGGCCACCAGTGGAAATGCAGGCCTGGCTGCGAAAGCTCCGCTTTCGGCTTGCCGAAACGCAGTTCGACCGCGACTTCGTCAGGCTGCACGGTGTAGATCGCCTTGAAGGCCCAAAGCACGACGAGCGCGAGCGCAATCAGCCCGAGGACCGCCGGACTGGCGCCGCCGCCGCCCGGAAGAGCGCGTCGCAACCTGTCCTGGCCGCGGCGGATGATGTCCTCGAGGTCGGGAGGCGAACCCTGCGGGCCACTCGGCCCCCTCGGTCC
>NZ_RZSC01000803.1:0-2580 GCF_003998155.1 Mesorhizobium sp. M1E.F.Ca.ET.063.01.1.1 | reverse complement strand
TTCTGGGATCGCCGTCTCGAAGCTGTCGGGCTGCGGCGCGCCGACGATGTGCGGCGCGACGATCAGCGCCACGCCAAGGATGGCCAGCGGCAGCGACTTGCGAAAGGCGATCAAGCCGAGCCCGATCGCTGTCGCGGCCACTGTCGAAGTCCACCAGATCTGGCGCGGCAAAAGCTCTGCCGCAGGCATTGCCGGCAGCTCGGGCGGCAGGCCGAGGCCGGGCGCCAGGGTGAACACGGCAAAGCCGGCCAGGCCCCAGAACACGCCCTGTCGCCAATTGCCGATGCCGCCGGCGAATTCGGAAACCGCGACCAGGATCAGCCCGAAGCCGACACCGGTGACGATGTTGGCGACGACGTTGAAGGCAAAGCGCTCGAAGCCGTCTGCCGGCGCCCAGCCCTCGTCCTCGGCCGGAGCAGCCGCTTCGGCGGGGGTCGGAGCCGCGCTGCTCATCGCGTTGTCCGCGGGAGCGGCCGAGCTCATCGCATTGTTGTTTGTGCTGGCGGCATGGTCGTGGTGATGGCCGCCGCCGGCCTTTTCATAGACTTCTGCCTTCAGGATCAGCGGCACGGTCGCATAGGCCTGCATGCAGGCGAGCGCGATGCCCGCCACGAGCCCCGCGATCGCCGCGATGAACACGACGTTGCGAAACAGATTCATGATGTCAGGCCTTCCTCAGTGGCAGGGAAACGCCATCGAGTGGCGATAGTCGTGGGCAGCGTTGTGGACCGCATCGATATGCGAGAAGCCGACGAAGCCGACGACGAAGATGCCGAGCAGCGCCGCGAGAGCGAGCTGCATGATGCGCGACTGCGAGGAGACGGAGGCGCCGAGGGAGACGGAAGCGGTATTCATGTCTTGTCCTTTCGCCCTCCACCCGAGGGCATCGAAGTCAACTTTCCTGTCGCCGGCAGGTCTCCTGGCTCGCGGATCCGCGCCCTTCCCCACCTTCCCGAGGAAAATCCTCAGTGGTTTATGGAGAGGACTACCGCACACAGTTGCGGGGGCAGCCACGGCTTTGGGCAGGAAATCCACCCCTCACCGCATTCCCTCTTGGCTCCAAAAACGGAACCGACGACGCGAGCGACTATAGGCAGAATCGCCGCAGGCGGCAAACCAAATTCCGCCATGCCGGAGCGCGATTGCGGCATGGATTCACATGCTAGGAGGCCGCGATCCTTTCGGCGACAAGCTGCTGCAGCCGCCACAGATGGGCATCGTGGATGCCACGCGCTTCGAGATTTTTGACGGTGTTGTAGAGATAGTCGGCACCGGAACCCCAATGGCCGCAGGACGTCGCCAGCCTTTCCACCACCTCGCTTTCACTGAGCGGCCCGGCATAGGTCGTACCCTTGCGATTGATGACGAAAGCGAGCGCCCTCAACGGCCCATTGTCCGTTGCGAGCTGCAGCAGGCGGGGGTGGTAGCTGGTCGGCTTGAGGGTCATCTCACGACGGAAAAGCTTGTCCAGCGCTTGCCGGCGCTCGCCACCGTTCAGGCGGAAGGCGACGCCCTTGCATTCGCCGCCGCGATCCATCGCCATCATCAGACCCGGGCTCTGCTTGGTGCCGCGCCAGCGCGTCATCTTCATGCAGAAGGAGCGGTGCCAGCCCCGTGCCACGGCGACCCGCTCCTCGACATGCTCGATTTCGGGCTTCCAGATCAGCGAGCCATAGCCGAACAGCCACAGCGGTTCGGTTGCAGGCAACTCGCCCTCGAATGCATCCAGCATCTCTTCATAGTCGCTGTCGGAGAGATGCTGCGCGTCAGGATCAGGCCCTGGATCCTCGACCGCGCGATAACAGCGGGCGACCAGTTCCTCGGTAAGCGACATCGTTCTTGCAGGCATGCCTTGCCACCCTGGCCGGCCGGCGAACCCGTCGGCGATCGCGAGCGACCTTAAAGGCGGCACCGGGACATCACAATGGCCACACGATTGACAACGGGTTTGGCCGGGTGTCGGCTGTCGGCAGCCAGGGAGAAGCCGATGCAGCCGAATCCGAGCCAACGCGATCTCTATAACGGCCTGACCCGCCTCGAGCCGACCTTGCCGTCGTCCGCCTATCGGGACGCCGACGGGTATCTGCGCGATCTCGATGCGATCTGGTACCGAAGCTGGCTGATGGTCTGCCGCGAGGCCGATCTCGCGGACCCCCTCGCCTTCCGCGCAATCCGCATCGGCTCGCAGGAGGTCGTCGTGCTGCGCGACGAGACCGGGAGCTTGCGCGCCTTCCACAACACCTGCCGGCATCGCGGCTCGCAGCTTTGCCAGGAAAGCGCAGGCCGGCTGAAGGCAAGGCTCCTCACCTGCCCCTATCACGCCTGGTCCTATTCGCTGCGCGGCGATCTCGTGCGCGTGCCGTCGAAATCGCTGCCCGAGGGATTCGACAAGACCGATTACCCGCTCTACCGCGTGGCGCTGTCGGTGTGGCGCGGCTTCGTCTTCATCAACCTTGCAAAGGATGCCGGCGGCACGGCGGAAGCCTCGTTCGATCCCGCCTCCGGCGACCTTGCCAACTGGCCGCTGGAGACGCTCGTCACCGGGCATCGGCTCAGCAAGGTGATGAACTGCAACTGGAA
>NZ_RZSC01000802.1:0-2582 GCF_003998155.1 Mesorhizobium sp. M1E.F.Ca.ET.063.01.1.1 | reverse complement strand
CTGCAATCTCCCCCCTTGCGGGGGAGATGCCCGGCAGGGCAGAGGGGGGCGCTGGCCCGCCGATCTTAAGAGATTCAACCCCGCTTCAACACCTTGCCCAGCTTGAAGAAATCCGCCCACGGGTCGGCCTTCTTCAGCTCACTCAGCGTCGTCGCGTCGCCGAGCGGGAAGGCGTTGGGAGCCAAGCCCTTTTCGAGCTCCGGCCAGGTCACCGGCATCGACACCGTCGCGCCCTTCTTGGCGCGCGACGAGTAGGGCGCGACCGTGGTCGAGCCTCTGCCGTTGCGCAGATAGTCAACGAAGATCTTGCCCGTGCGCGCCTTCTTCGACAGGGTCGCCGTGTAGCGGTCGGGCGAAGCCTGCTCCAGCGCCCGAGCGAAGTCATGAGCAAAATCCTTGACCTCGTCCCAGTCCGCCGACGGCTTCAACGGCACCAGCACGTGATAGCCCTTGCCGCCGGAGGTCTTGACCAAGTTCGGCAGCGACAGCTCGTCGAGCCGCTTATGGATGTCGAGCGCCGCCTCGCGCACGCGTTTGACGTCGACGCCTTCGTCCGGATCGAGGTCGAAGATGATCTGGTCCGGCTTTTCCAGCTCGTCGACGGTCGAGCCCCAGATATGGACCTCGACCACACCGTACTGGACGAGCGCGGCAAGCCCGTCGAAATCCCTGATGAACAGGATCTCCTCGCCGTCGGTCGGATCCTTCATCCTGGCGATCTTGTCGCTCATGCCGGGCGAGGCATGTTTCTGGAAGAAGCGCTGCCCGTGGATGCCATCCGGCGCCCGCACGAGAGCCAGCGGCCGGTCGACGACGAACGGCTCCATGCGCGTCCACACCAGAGCGTAATGGTCGAGCAGGTCCTGTTTGGAGACCTTCTCGTCGGGCCACAGCAGCTTGTCGGGATGCGAGAGTTTTATCGAGGTCATCGCCGTTCCTGCCGAGGGTTTTGGCGCGGTCTTGCCGCTACCCGACTTTGCTTCAGCCTTGCCGTCGGCCTGCTTCGGCTTTTCCTGCACGACTTCCTCCGCCGGCTTGTCCTCGCGCAGCCCCTGGAACGAGGCGTGGCGGATTATACGGTCGGATGTCCAGCTCCGGAACTCCACTTCGCCGACAAGTTCAGGCCTGACCCAGGTGAGCCCCTTGCCCTTCGGCACGGCCGCCGAGAACGGCGATTCCTTGGCCTCGAGGCTGTCGAGCTTCTTCTTGAGACCGGCCATTACCTTGCCGGAAAAGCCGGTGCCGACGCGGCCGGCATAGTGCAACTTGCCGCCTTCATGGTAGCCGACCAGCAGGGAGCGCAGGCCGCGTCCGGTCTTGTCCGAGGGCAGGTAGCCGCCAATGACGAATTCCTGGCGCAGCGTGCATTTCGACTTCACCCAGGTGAGGCCGCGCCCGCTGCGGTAGGGCGCGTCGGCGCGTTTCGACACCACGCCCTCGAGACCCATGCGGCAGACATGCTGCAGGATGACCTTGCCGGGTTCGGAAAAATGATCGCTGAAGCGCAGCGCCGAGTCCTCCGGCTGCTCGCCGAGCAGTTCGGCGAGCGCCTGCTTGCGCTCGACCAGCGGCTCGCGGCGCAAATCCTCGCCGTCGAGCCGCATCAGATCGAAGACATAGTAGATGAAGCGGTCGGCGCGGCGGGCCGAAAGGTCCGCCTGCAGCAGGGGGAAGGACGACACGCCGCTGTCGGCCAGCACGACGATCTCGCCGTCGATGATGGCATCCCGGCATTTGAGACCGGCGAGCGCTGCGGTGACCGGGCCTTCAAATTTCTTTGTCCAGTCGAGGCCGGCGCGCGTCAGCAGCCTGACGTCGCTGCCGGCGATTTGCGCCTGCATGCGGTAGCCATCGAACTTCACCTCATGCAGCCAGTCATCACCGGAAGGCGCGTTCTTTTCCAGCGTGGCGAGCTGCGGCTCGATGAATTCGAGGCGCTTGGCAGGCCCGGCTCTTGCCTTGCCGGCTGCTGCCGGCTTGTTGGAGTGCCAGACCTTTGGCTTCTCGCCCTTGGCTGACTTGCCTTCGCCGACCTCCTCGATCGTGAGGCCGGACCTCACCGATTGCGGCTCGTCCTTGAGGACGTCCTCGCCAGGGCGGGCGGCGGCATCGTCGGACTTGATCAGCAGCCAGTTGTCGCGCTTTTCGTCAGGCCTGGGCTTCAGCCTGACCAGATGCCAGCGGCCATGCAATTTGTGGCCTTCGAGCTCGAAATCGATATGGCCTTTCTTCATGCCTTCGGCCGGATCGCCTTCCGGAACCCATCTGCCGTCATCCCAGACGATGACCGAGCCGCCGCCATATTCGCCCTTCGGAATGGTGCCTTCGAAGGAGGCGTAGTCGATCGGGTGGTCCTCGACATGCACGGCCAGCCGCTTCTCATGCGGATCGAGGCTCGGGCCGCGCGTCACCGCCCAGCTCCACAGCACGCCATCGTGCTCCAGCCGAAAATCATAGTGGAGCCGCGTGGCGGCGTGCTTCTGGACGACGAAAATGCCGCCGGCCCCACTTTTCTTGTGCCGGCCGACCTTGCCGGCCGGTTCGGCGGTTTTCCGGAAATCGCGCTTGGCGTGATATTGCTC
>NZ_RZSC01000801.1:0-2584 GCF_003998155.1 Mesorhizobium sp. M1E.F.Ca.ET.063.01.1.1 | reverse complement strand
CCGACGTCCTCGTCACCCTTGGCGGCGCCTCGGTCGGCGACCATGACCTGATCCACGACGTGCTGACCGGCGAAGGCATGAAGCTCGATTTCTGGAAGATCGCCATGCGTCCCGGCAAACCGTTGATGTTTGGCCGGCTGGGCAATATCCGCTGCATCGGCCTGCCCGGCAATCCGGTGGCAAGCCTGGTTTGCTCGCAGCTTTTCCTGAAGCCGCTTCTTGCGCGGCTCGGCGGCCGCCTCTATCGCCCGGATATTCGAACGGCGCGGCTGGGTGCCGCCATGAACGCCAACGATCTCCGGCAGGACTATGTGCGCGCAACGGTGCGCGAGGATGCCGCAACGCTGGTCGCGACGCCGTTCGGCATCCAGGATTCCTCGATGCTGAGGATGCTTGCCGACGCCAATGGCCTGATCGTGCGCGAACCCTTTGCCCCGGCAGCCGAAGCCGGCGCCGAATGCAGCGTGCTGATGCTGCGCTGAGCCGACCTCTTATTCCGCAGTCAGCGTGCGGGTCAGCGGATGATCCGGATCGGCGAGCCCGTCGACGACGTTGAAATGATGGCGATCCGGCTCGACCACCGAGTTTGTGGCGGCGCCGAGCCCGGTCCAGATGTTGGCAAGCAAGGCGCTCTGGCGCAGGAACTCGGAGCGCTCGCCGCCGCCGGCCCAGCAGGTGATACGGGTTCCGTTCATGGGCCGCAACAGCGCCGGGCTCTCGGCCGACGCTTCCTGCTCGTCGATCGCCAGCGTCGCGTTCATCTCTGTGAACATGATCGGCCGCAGGTCGTGCACGCCCGAAATCGAAACGATGTGGCGTACGCGTCGCGCCACTTCGGACCCCAGCGGAGTGGCCGTGGTCATCATCCGGCTGGCGAGATGTCCGCCGGCCGAATGTCCCGTCAGCATCAGCGGGCCATCGACCATTGCCGCCGCCGTGCCGATCGCGGCCGCGACTTCTTCCACGATGCCGCTGATCCGCGCTTCGGGGCAAAGCGTGTAGGAGGGCATGGCAACCGCAAAGGATCTGCTGATCGCGCCGTTGGCCAGGTGCGACCAGCAACTCTTGTCCGACTCCATCCAGTAGCCGCCATGAATGAACACCACGAGCCCTTTCGGCGTTGCGCGCGGAAGAAAGAGATCGAACCGGTTGCGCGGCGCTTCGCCATACACGATGTCGAGCCGTGCACGGCCCTCGGCCAGAAGCCTTTCGCGAAACGCGCGCGCCGGCGCCTGCCAGGCCGCCGGCCAGCGGTCGCCGCCAGCGATGTTCGCCCCGTTGGCATAGGCATCGTCCCAATCCGTGATGCGATGATCGAGCACCGGCCCCTCCCAAACGCGTGGCTTTCGCCAGCAATGGCCGGCGCCGGATGCCGCGTCAATGCTTCCGACCGGAGACATTTTATGCCCGAAACAAGTTCCGGCTGGTGCGATCCGGCAAAACCGGCGCGAGTTGCCTCGTATCAGGTCACAGCGGTCTTGACGGCGAAGCGCGCGTCCCGCCAGGCACCGGTGCGCAGGATGTCTTCCAGCACCTGGACGGCATCCCAGACGTCGCGGTAGCCGACATAGAGCGGCGTGAAGCCGAAGCGGATGGTCGCCGGCGCGCGGAAATCGCCGATCACGCCGCGCTCGATCAATGCGCGCATAACCTGGTAGCCATGGGGATGAGCGAACGACACCTGGCTGCCGCGCTCGGCGCCGTCGCGCGGGCTTTCCAGTTCGAGGCCGAGGGCGCCGCACCTGGCTTCGACGAGGCGGATGAACAGATCCGTCAAGGCGATGCTCTTGCCGCGCACGGCATTCATGTCGACCTTGTCCCAAAGGTCGAGCGCTCCCTTCAGCGCCCGCATCGACAGCACGGGCTGTGTGCCGCACAGGAACCGCCGGATGCCGGTACCGGCGGCATAACCCTGTTCGAACGCGAAAGGCCGGGCGTGCCCCCACCAGCCGCTGAGCGGCTGGCGAATGTCGTCGTGATGGCGTTTGGCGCCATAGATGAAGGCCGGCGAGCCGGGCCCGCCATTGAGGTACTTGTAAGTGCAGCCAATTGCGAAATCGGCGTTCGAACCATCGAGATCCACCGGCAGGGCGCCTGCCGTGTGGCAGAGATCCCAGACGATCAGCGCGCCGGCCCGATGGGCCCTGCGTGTCAGGGCAGCCATGTCGCGCAACCGGCCGGACTTGTAGTTGACGTGATTGACCAGGATGACCGCGACACGCTCATCGATCAGGTCCTCGATCGTCGAGGCATCGACGCCCTCGAGCCGCAACACCGTGCCGGGCCGCGTGGAGGCCACCCCTTCCGCCATATAGAGGTCGGTCGGAAAGCTGTCGCCCTCGGCAACGATCACCGACCGGTCGGGCCGCATCGCGAGCGCCGCATGCAGGACCTTGTAGATGTTGATCGAAGTCGTGTCGCAGACGACGGTCTGGCCGGGCCCGGCGCCGATCAGGCGCCCAAGCCGGTCACCCAATTCGACAGGCATGTCGAACCAGCCGGCAGTGTTCCAGGCGCGGATGAGATCGTGCGCCCATTCGCCCGTCGCCGCCTTCTCGATCTCGTCGAAGACATCGGACGAAGC
>NZ_RZSC01000800.1:0-2584 GCF_003998155.1 Mesorhizobium sp. M1E.F.Ca.ET.063.01.1.1 | reverse complement strand
GAAGAAGGACAGGTCGGTGTAGATGCGGGCGGTGACCGGATGGTAGTTGCCGGTGCCGAGATGCACGTAGTTGCGCAGCCGGCTGTCCTCGCGGCGCACGATGAGCGACATCTTGGCGTGGGTCTTCAATTCCAGGAAGCCGAACACGACCTGAACGCCGGCGCGCTCGAGGTCGCGCGCCCAGCGGATGTTGGCCTCCTCGTCGAAGCGCGCCTTGAGCTCGACAAGCGCTGTGACCGACTTGCCGGCCTCGGCCGCGTCGATGAGCGCGCGCACGATCGGGCTGTCGTTCGAGGTGCGGTAGAGCGTCTGCTTGATCGCGACCACTTCCGGATCGGCCGCCGCCTGGCGCAGGAACTGCACCACGACGTCGAACGATTCGTAGGGGTGGTGGACGATGATGTCCTTCTCGCGGATCGCGGCGAAGCAGTCGCCGCCATGCTCGCGGATACGCTCGGGGAAGCGCGGGTTGTAGGGCGTGAATTTGAGGTCGTCGCGCGGAACAGCGACGATCTCGGATATCTGGTTGAGCGCCAGCGGACCGGTCAAGACGCTGATGCGGCTCGACGAGACGCCGAGCTCGCCGGCGACGAAGTCGCGCAATTCGGCCGGCATCAGCGTGTCGAACTCGATGCGGATCACGGAACCGCGGCGGCGGCGCTTCAGCGCCGTCTCGAACAGGCGCACGAGATCTTCCGACTCTTCCTCGACCTCGATATCGCTGTCGCGGATGATGCGGAACGTGCCTGAGCCCTTGACCTCGTAGCCGGGAAACAGCTTGCCGATATAGATGCCGACCGCTTCCTCCAACGGGATGAAGCGGACATGGTTCTTGCGGTCGGGCAGACGGATGAAGCGTTTCAGCGCCACCGGCAGACGCAGAAGCGCGCTCATCTCCTCGCCGTTCTTGCGGTGGCGCAATTGCAGCGCCATCGAGAAACCGAGATTGGGAATGAACGGGAACGGATGCGCCGGGTCGATCGACAGCGGCGTCAGCACCGGGAAAACCTGGTCCTGGAAATGTTCTTCCAGCCAGGCCCTCTCGTCCTTGGTGAGCCCGTCGCGGGTGATGCTCTCGATGCCTTCCTTGTCGAGCAGCTCCATCAGGGTCGACAGGCTCTTCTGCTGGTCTTCCTGCAGACGCTCGACCTCGCGCAGCAACTGTTCGAGCTGCTGTTCGGGCGTGCGGCCGTCTGGGCTCTTCAGCGCGATGCCCTCGCGCACCTGGCCGGCAAGGCCGGCGACGCGGACCATGAAGAACTCGTCGAGGTTGGCGGCAGAGATCGACAGGAAGCGGACGCGCTCGAGCAGCGGGTGGCGCGTGTTGAGCGATTCCTCGAGCACGCGCCGGTTGAACTGCAGCCAGGAAAATTCCCGGTTGACGAAGCGGTCGGGATTACCGCCGTCCGGGCTTGCCGCCTCGACGGTGATGAACTCGCTCTGCACCGGCCTCAGTTCGCTCATGATTCCTGCTCTTGCCTGCAACCGTTCTCTTTGAGCGCCATACACCGCCGGACGCGTTGTGGATGCTCTAACATGCTTTCATGACGCATGATGTCACGGAATCGGTTCGTTTCCGGGGCGATGCGCTTAACCGGCTCAACTTATCCTCTGACAGGGTTTTGCGACAGTTTCATTTCATCGATCTTGCAAAGAGACCGGTTATGATCCAGATGCAAACGGGCCGAAATCAAGCCGAGACCAAATTGGAGACGACGATGGCAGGCGGTTCCATTCCACATTTCCAGAACGATGCGGGCCATCCGGTCATCGACATCGGCGTCAAGGAATTCATGTGCACCGGCGCCAACCCGCCTTTCGACCATCCGCATGTGTTCCTCGACATGGGCGACGACAACGAGAAGGTCTGCCCCTATTGCTCGACGCTCTACCGCTATTCGCCAAAGCTGAAGGCGACGGAAACGCAGCCTGCCGGCTGCCTCTATATCGACCAGGCCGCCTGATTCTGCGCGATCATGGATGAGGCGCGGTCCCGGCAGGTCGTCATCGCCGGGGCCGGCATAGCCGGGCTGACGGCGGCGCTGGCCTTTACGGAGCGCGGCTACCCCGTCACGGTGCTGGAGCAGGCCAGGCAGCTCGAAGTCGTGGGCGCCGGGCTCCAGCTTTCTCCCAACGCGACCCGCATCCTGCGCCGGCTCGGCGTGCTCGACCGCTTACGGCTGAGCGCGATCAGGCCGGAAGCGGTGGTGCTTAAGGACGCCGCCACCTTGCGCGAGCTGGCACGCGTGCCGCTGGGCCAGGCCGGCGAAGACCGCTGGCGAGCGCCCTATCTTGTGGCGCACCGCGCCGACCTGCATGCCGCGCTGACGGCGACGGTTGCGGAGCGGCCCGAGATCGAGCTTGTGACAGGCGCACGGGTGACGGCCATCGCCATTTCGTCTCCCAACATCACCGTCACATCCGAAACGGATGGCGACAGCATCGAGGTCGCCGGAGGCCTGCTGGTCGGCGCCGACGGCGTCTGGTCGACGGTGAGATCGCAACTTGCCGGCAGAGAGCCCGCTTTTGCGAGAAGCCGCTTTTCCGGCGAGCTCGCCTGGCGCGCCACGGTGGCGGCGACAAG
>NZ_RZSC01000007.1:0-37172 GCF_003998155.1 Mesorhizobium sp. M1E.F.Ca.ET.063.01.1.1 | reverse complement strand
CCAGTCGACGGTCCTTGCCAGGCCGCTGTCGAAATTCTCCTTCGGCGTCCAGCCGAGATCGCGCGCAATCTTGGAGGCGTCGATCGCGGCTGGACGCCGAAGGAGAATTTCGACAGCGGCCTGGCAAGGACCGTCGACTGGTATCTCGACAACAAATGGTGGTGGGGCCCGATCCGCGAGCAGCGCTACAATGGCGAGCGGCTGGGCCAAGGTCCGACCGAAAACAGTTCAATCGAAAGCAGCCCAATCGAAAGCAACCCGATCGAGAACGCCGGGAGCAGGAGAGTGGCCACGTGAGGCTTGCCGTCACCGGGCGCGAGGGTCAGGTTGCCGCGAGCCTCATTGAGGCGGCGCGGGGCCGCGGCGATGTGGAAGTCGTCGCCGTCGGCCGTCCGGTGCTCGATCTGGCGCGGCCCGACACGATCTTCGTGGCGCTCGAGGCGGCAAGGCCCGACATCGTCGTTTCGGCCGCGGCCTATACGAATGTCGACCAGGCCGAGGACGAGAAGGACCTGGCCTTCGCGGTGAATGCCACCGGCGCCGGCAAGGTGGCCGAGGCGGCCGCAAAGCTCGGCGTTCCCGTCATCCATCTCTCGACCGACTATGTCTTTGACGGCACCAAGGACGGCGCCTATGTCGAGACCGACGCGACCGCGCCGCTCGGCGTCTATGGCGCCTCCAAGCTTGCCGGCGAGCAAGCCGTGGCCGCAGCCAACCCACGCCACCTCATCCTGCGCACCGCCTGGGTCTACAGCCCCTTCGGCAAGAACTTCGTCAAGACGATGCTGAGGCTTGCCGCCGACCGCGACGAGATTTCGGTTGTGGCAGACCAATGGGGCACTCCGACCTCGGCGCTCGACATCGCCGACGCGATCCTGCATGCGGCGGCGAGGCTGCAAGACGACAAGAATTGCGCCGCCTTTGATGTCTACCATCTGGCTGGCGGCGGTGAGACCAACTGGAGCGGCTTTGCCCGTCACATCCTCGACACAAGCAGGGCATTTGGTGGCCCGCACGCAAGCGTGCGCGATATCGCCACAGTGGACTATCCGACCAAGGCGAAGCGCCCGGCCAATTCGCGGCTGTCGAGCGCGAAGTTTGGCAAAGCTTTCGGGTGGCGGGCGCCGCTGTGGCGCAAATCAACACAAGAGGTGGTGCGTCGCCTCCTGGAGACGAGACAGGCATTGAGCGCATGAACAAGCATTTTTTGGAAGACTTGGACACATCTGTCTATTCAGTTGAGTCTGCGACTTCCGAGAACGACAAGCGTTCTCTCTTAAGACTGCAAAAATTGGTCAGCGGATCGGTGGCTCAATACAGCTACCTTGAGATCGGATCGGACCAGGGAGGAAGCTTGGTTCCTATTCTCCGTGATCCAAATTGCGCGCACGTCATCTCCGTCGATCTTCGGCCGGAAAAACAGCCTGATGAAAGGGGGACCAGTTTTTACTATCCCTTGGACGGCGAAGCTCGGATGCTCGAGAATCTGCAAAGATGTCTGCGGCCGGATGAACTTGATCGCCTCACGATTTTCAGGTGCGACATCTGTGATGTCGACGTAGCCGACGTACCAAACATCGATTTGGCTCTGATTGACGGAGAACACACAAACACCGCCAGCTTCTCCGATGCCGATCGCATGCTGGACTTCGTCAATGGTGATTCGGTCATTGCATTTCATGATTCGAATCTTATCGACGACGCTATCCAAAACTTCGAAAGGATGCTCTCGCGGTTAAAGATCGAGCACTCGACGGTACTCTTGCCTGATAATGTCGGAGCGATCGGGCTCGGAAAATTTGCGAAAACCATAACGGAGCAACTAGGTCCCCTTTCTGCACCTCGTTCTGAATTCTTTGCAGACGCTCAGCTGAAGAGATGGATCTCAGTGGCGAATTCCATCAGGAATCGCGGGCTGCTCACGGATCGAACCGAAGAAATGAAATCGGAGATCACCGATCTGCGATCTCAACTGGTAAACGAAAAACGAGAATCAGAGAAATTGCAGCGAGAGCTGGAGGCCGTACGGCGACAGGTCGATATGCTCCTGCAAAGCACTTCGTGGAAGATAACAGCTCCGTTGCGACGAGGTGCTGGTTTGTTCAAACGGGGCCCGGTTCGATGAGCAGTTCGCGACTCACTTCGACTGACAGAGTCCGGATTGTCGGTCCTCGACGGAGGATAGAGATTTGCCTTCTGGGCGTTCGGGTGTGCAGAGAGGATCTTTCATGAGCGGAGGAATCAACGGCCGGAAGAGCCGGATTCGCAAGACGCTTCGCCAGTTGTATGACGAGCACGACGGTAAGGTTTCTGACAAGTGGTCGATCTACCTTGATGAGTACGATCGAGTTTTTTCCGATTATCGAAACAAGCCGGTTAGGATCCTGGAAATTGGAGTCCAGAATGGCGGATCACTTGAGATTTGGGGTAAGTATTTTTCAAAAGCCGAAATTATTATCGGCTGCGACATCAATCAGAACTGCGGTCTCCTCAATTTTGAAGACAGAAGAATTGGTGTAATCGTCGGTGACGCCAATGTTGAAGATACCCATCGCAGAATTTTAGAACGATCCAACACGTTCGATATTGTCATAGATGATGGTTCGCACAGATCTTCCGACATCATACGAACTTTCGCCCGCTATTTTGCTCATATTGCGGACGGTGGGACATTTGTCGTCGAAGATCTCCATGCCAGCTACTGGCAGGACTTCGAGGGCGGCCTTTATGATCCGCTTTCCTCGATCTCGTTTTTCAAGCGGTTGCTCGACCTGATCAATCACGAGCATTGGGGGCTGGACCGCAGTCGAGTTCACGCTCTCGCGGCCTTCACGGATCGGTATGAAATTGCATTCGATGAAGCCTCGCTCGCGTCGATTCACTCCATCGAGTTCCTGAACTCGCTCTGCATCGTGACTAAGCGGCCTTATCAGGAGAACGTCCTGGGTTCCCGTCACGTAGCCGGTCGCGACGCAAACGTTGAGCAAAGCATCATGAGCTTGGACGGCGCGACCGTGGAGGCCGCCGAGCAGGCTGCAAATCCATGGTCGCTGCGATCAGTGACGATCGAACAGGAGACCACGCAAAATCGAGAATCGGTCAGCCAACATGCTACGCGGCTTCGGGCGCTCGCCGATGAGATCGTGGAGGCACGAGAAAGGATAAAGATCAACGAGGCCGAGACCGCTCGCGTCAAAGCTGAAGCCGCCGGAAATGCACAAAAAGTCCAGGATCTTCAGGCGCAGCTTTCGGCAGCACATGCGGCATCCAACTCACTGCTTGTCGATCGCGACAGTGCTCGCTCGGAGGAGAAACGACTGCACGATGTCCTCGATGCCGTTTACGCAAGTACGTCATGGCGACTGACGCGACCACTAAGAACCTTGGGGCTTGGAACCAGGAGCACAGTAGGCAGTATTCGAAGAACGCTGGCGCAAAAGGCCCGTATCGCCTGGCACGGAATACCCTTGTCCGCCCGGACCAAACAGCGCCTGAAGGGCACGGCATTTTCTGCGTTCCCAGCATTTTTTTCCTCGACCAATGCGTATCGTGCCTGGAAGAGTTTTCAATCGTCGGGCACGACGCCGGAACTCTGGTCGAAGCCTGGCGCAAAGGATGCTGTCCTGCTCCCGAAGCCCATCTATGTCCCGCGCCTCGAGGCGCAACCGGTGCTTCAGAAGCCCGTTCGTGTAGTTGCTTTCTACCTTCCGCAGTTTCACCCAATTCCCGAAAACGACGAATGGTGGGGAGAGGGCTTCACTGAATGGACCAACGTCAAACCGGCGCAGCCCCAGTTTGTCGGTCACCACCAACCGCATATACCTGACGAACTCGGCTACTACGATTTGCGCGATGTCTCAGCGCAGCGCCGCCAGGTCGAACTCGCGAAGCTGTACGGCGTCGAGGGCTTCTGTTTCTACTTCTACTGGTTCGGCGGCAAGAGGCTGTTGGAGAGGCCGCTTGAAAACTGGCTGGCCGATCACAGTCTGGATCTGCCATTCTGCCTGTGCTGGGCAAACGAGAACTGGTCGCGCAGGTGGGACGGGCTCGATCATGAGATATTGATCGCCCAGGACCATTCCTCGAACGACGATCTTGCCTTCATCGCTGAGGTCGCGCCATATCTTCGCGATCCCCGCTACATTCGCGTCGATGGCAAGCCGCTCCTGCTCGTTTATCGCCCGAGCCTGCTTCCTGCGGCAGCGGAAACCGCCCAGCTTTGGCGGAAGTGGTGCCGCGAAAACGGCATCGGTGAGATTTTTCTTGCCTACACCCAGTCGTTCGAATCCGTGCCGCCCGAGCAATATGGGTTCGACGCTGCCGTTGAATTTCCACCGAATCGGTCGGCCCCCCCCAACGTCACGCATTTGGTAACGCCGTTGAACGACGACTTCGACTCGACCGTCTACGACTGGTCAGTTTTTTGCGAACGCAGCAAGAACTATGCGCCGCGCAGCTACAAGCTCTTTCGATCAGTCTGCCCCGGCTGGGACAACACTGCGCGTCGCAGGCACGGCGGCGGTGTATTCATCAACAACACGCCGGAACTCTACCGCACATGGCTAGAGAACGCGATTGACGACACCGTCATTCATGTCGAGGAACCAAGCGAGCGACTGATCTTCGTCAATGCCTGGAACGAGTGGGCTGAAGGCGCCCATCTGGAACCGGATGCCGCCAACGGTTTTGCCTATTTGCAGGCGACCCGCGAGGCGTTGGAGGCAGCGAATAAGAAATCCAGCCCCCGTATCGTGGTCGTTTCCCACGACGCTCATCCGCATGGCGCGCAGTATTTGGCTCTGGCGATGGCGCGCGAACTCGGAGCGCTAGGCTTCGATGTCGACATGATCGTTCTGGGCGACGGGCCGATGCTGCCACGCTTCGCCGAAGTCGCAACCGTTCACCGCATAGACCTCGCCAGTGAGCAACCGGAACGGGTGCTCACAAAACTCCAGGCAATGCGGGACGCCGGCGCGGAGGTCGCTATTGTCAATACGACCGTTTCTGGCCTCCTTGTTCCTGTGTTGAAGGAAGCAGGGTTCCGCACTGTCTCGCTGATCCACGAATTGCCGGGAGTCTTGCACCAGTACGATCTTAAGAAGCATGCGACGGCTATTAACCGGCATGCCGACAGTGTCGTCTTTGCGGCGTCGATTGTGCAGTCCGGGTTTGAGGAGTTCGTCGGCGAACCGCTGAGCAAGTCGGTGATACGCCCCCAAGGCCTATTGCGAAAGAACCCATTCAAGGATCGTGCCGAAGAAGCCCGGCGTTGGGTCTGTGAACAGCACGGTCTTGCTTCAGACACGCGCTATGTCCTCGCCGTTGCTTTTGTCGACCACCGCAAGGGGCCGGACATTTTCATCGACATGGCAGAGGAGGTGCTTCGCACGCATCCTGAAATGGCCTTCATCTGGATTGGTCACTTCGATGCCGGCATGAAAGAAAAGATTGCGGCGGCTCTCGACGAAAGGCGGCTGACAGAACGAGTGAAATTCGTCGGTTTTGTTCAAGAGCCGATGGCATATTACGCAGGCGCCTCTGTCTATGCACTGACCTCGCGCGAAGATCCATTTCCGAACGCGGTGCTGGAGGCCGCGGAGGTCGGAGTGCCGGTGGTTGCCTTTCGGGATGCAACCGGCGCGGCGGATCTTATCGTCGAAGAAGGCGGTCAACTGGCGCAGAATCTGGACGCCAACGATTTTGCGGCAAAGGTCCGCGAACTGTTGGACAGTCCGGCCAAAGCGAGCGGCGCCTCTGTGGCTTCAATGCGGCAGTATCTCTTGGATCTGCTTCACTATGCGACCGCGTTTCAGCGCGTATCGGTAGTCGTTCCCAACTACAACTACGCGCATCACCTCTTTGAGCGGCTGAACAGCATTGCGGGCCAAACCTACCCGATCTATGAGCTTGTCATCCTCGACGATGGCTCGACCGATGGAAGTGTCGACGTCATCAAAACTTTCCTGGCTGAGAGGCAGGAACTTGATGGTGAGCTGATCGTCAACGAGCAGAATTCTGGTTCAGTGTTTCGGCAATGGGCGAAGGGTATCGAGCGATGCCGCGGAGATGTCGTTTGGATTGCCGAAGCGGATGATTTTGCGGCTCCCGACTTTCTTCAGGAGCTCGTATGCTCCTTCGATGATCCTTCAGTTGTGGTGGCCTACAGCCAGTCACGCCAGGTAGATGGCAACGGTCTTGTCCTCGCGGAGGATTACACTGGCTACACCAGCGATATCTCGGACAGATGGTCTTCCGACTATGTAAGGAATGGCTACGAAGAAATCAGCGAGGCAATGGCCGTCAAGAATACGATTCCGAACGTCAGCGCCGCTATATTCCAGCGGTTGGCTCTCTGCAGTGCGGTCGCCGGTCTAGGCGATGAGCTGTTCGGCTATCGCGTGGCGGGAGACTGGCTTGTTTATCTCCGGGTGCTGTTGCAGGGAAAGATCAAGTTTAGCGCAAAGCGTCTCAATTCTCACCGCCGCCACATGAAGAGCGTAACAAGGGGCGAAACCGCCGTTACGCATTTGGACGAGGTGCGGCGGATGCAGGAACTTGCGCGCTCACTCGTGGCAACCTCTGCCGAGACCCGCCGAAAGGCCGATGCCTGGTTGCGACATGTCCGCATCCATCTCGGCATTCAAGACGTAGATGCGGCATGACACAAGTGCACAGACCGCAGTCTAAGCTGCGGAAGAAGGCGGTGATCCTTGGTGCTTCCGGCTTCATCGGCGTCAATCTCGCGCGCCGACTGGCCGAAATTGGCGTCGACCTGACCTGCTTCGCCCGCGGTGTGTCCGATTATTGGCCAATTGGCAGCCGAGTCATCCTTGGGGATCTGGTTAGCCCGCCTCCCGAGCTCCTTGAGGCGATGAAAGGGGCAGTTGTCTTCCATCTGATGAGCTCGACGCGTCCAACGCCGGCAACCGGCGAGGCTGTCGCAGAGATCGCGACCAATCTCATGGCAACAGTGGGTCTGCTAGAGGCCACCAAGGACATGGACTGCCGCTGGGTCTTTTCGTCCTCGGGCGGGACCGTCTACGGCCAGACTGATGCTGCACGGATTACCGAGGAACATCCGAACATTCCGATCTCGTCCTACGGCACAGTCAAGCTCGCGATCGAGCGCTACTTCAGTCTCTACCATACATTGCATGGTCTCGATTTCGTGACGGCTCGGATATCGAACCCCTTTGGGCCATACCAATTGGCAGCAGGGGGCCAAGGGCTTGTCGCGGCATTGTTCGATAGGATCGCCGGTGGAAGGCCGGTTGAGATTTGGGGCGACGGCGAAAATATTCGGGATTACGTCTATATAGATGACGTTACCGAGGCTTTGATCCTGCTCGGGCAACGGGGAAGGGCTGGAGCGATCTACAATGTCGGCTCGGGCCTTGGCTCGACAGTGAACGAGTTGGTGGCGAAAATATCCACTATTCTTGGCGTCCGGGCGGAAGTGGTCTATACCCCTTCTCGTGGCATTGATGTCCGCCGTAATGTGCTCGATATTAACAAAATCGAACATGAACTTGGCTGGCGCCCGGCCTATACTCTTGATGAGGGTGTCGTGCTCACACATCGCTGGTGGCAAGGCCAACATCACCTGGGCGGCCTTGCGACAGATAACAAGGGTAATCTAGGGAACGCTTTGTAAACGCCACTTGCATCTTTTCGTCACAGTCACAAAGCGCTGAGCCCCTGGTTTCACATTAGGCCTGCATCAAGCGCCGGAAAAAGGAACGTGGCCGCCTTTACAAGAAATCCGGTCGCTCTTGCGATGGCCGATCCCCGCAAACTGAACCATCCGCCTTCGGGTTCATGCCGCGGCTCAAGAAGATATCCCTCGTCGAACCCGGAGCGGAAATGCGGGCGGTAGGAGGGCAGCGCCAAACGCATCCGCTTGATGCATTTCCTGACGTTCTTCCGCGTCAACGGGTACTCGCCCGGCCCGCATTTAATGGTCTGCAAAAGCTCGAGAATTGCGCGATGCTGATCGGCGGAGGGACAAGCAATATTCACATGTCTCAATGCCTCGATCAAAGGGTAGGACAGCGATTCATTCCCGCCGGTCTGGCTGAAATCGAAACTGTCGCCCGACACGCCGATCATGGCCAGGAAATCGCTGAAAATTGAGCCGCCGACCCATTGCGACCGATCGTATGGGGCCAGAGTAATGTTCGGGATTTTCAGCCACGGTCGCAGCAGGTCCAACTGCGACGGGTCGTATGCGAAGGGTTCCTCGTTCAGCGGGCGCGTCCAATGTCTGTCATGATGACGGACCACTTCATTGAAGGCGGAGACAACGATATCACTTGGGTGACGTACATAAGCGATGACGCGAACGTCGTGCCCCTTAAGGCATGATAGCAACAGATCAAAATCTACTTCCGGCTCGCAAAGCATTTCCGAGCTGATGAGCACCGTTTTGTTTTCTGCCTCTGCGAGCGTCATTGCCAGCCGTGTTGGGCCATGATCGATCGACCCCGGCATGAATGCCATGGCCAATGGGTTGTGGTTCGGCCAATCGGGGATCGTCGGTTTGTAAATGACACCACGATCAGCAAGCAGCGCGGAGTTCCGGTGCAGGAACGATTGCAGCGCGCTAGTGCCTGTCTTGTGTACGCCGATGTGAAGGATGATCGTCATGGAATCGACCTCAGCGAAGGTCTGTAGCATTGATCATTGAAACCGCAATGTCATTAGGCAGATCGTGATCTTCCAACGAATCCAGGGACAAAAACAAGCCTTGATGGTTAATTTCGCAAAGTCTCGGCGCGCTCGATCCGCAGCATCCCGGCTCGCGAGCCACCATTAGCCAGGTTGCATCAGCACAGATACTTGGAACGGATCGAGTATCGATCGATCATGGCCTACAACCGTCCAACCCTGCCCGCGCAAAAAATCGATCTCGCACGAGATGTCGCCATATGTTTCCCCCTCGGGGCCGGCATGTGGCAGATAGGCAAACCCGTTCCGACGATGATCGGATTGCATCTTCGATGTGAACGAAGTGTTCCGAACGCGATCGATGAATGGCCAGAATTCAATAGGCCGAATGGTGGCCACGAACAGTCCGCGGGGCTTGATGTGATTGCGAAGCGCCGCGAGGCAGGCTCTCGCGGTTGGTGGCGCAAGGTGGGTAAACACGGAAAAAGCGAAGATCAGGTCGAATTTCTGGTTGCCGACGGGCAGGGCAGAGGGAACCCGTTCCGATTGGGCGAACTTGCCAGGTAACCGTGCCTCTCGACATAGATCGAGAGATTTGTCCCAGGCGTCGACGCCCCAAATATTGGCCGGGTCGCTGTAGTAGTACATCATGCGAAGAATCCGGCCATAGCCGCACCCAAAATCGAGGATTTCTGAGTCAGCCAGCGGTGCCTTGATATATCTTGTGAAGTTGTTCTCCAACTGACGCGCAAAGGTTGAAGTCTGCCGATAGAGGTCGAGGCCAGATGCCCCGGTCCAAGTCTTCTGCACGTCCTCACTGGCCATCGCGGGCAGTAGGCGGGACAGACCGGGATAGTCTCTGTTCGGCAAGGAAATCATAAAAAGCCCGAAATCGTCCAGACTCAATCGGCGCAGGAAAACGAGTGCCTCTTCGACGGTGCATCCGCCAACCGCGGCGCGTTCCGCAGCATTCAAGTGAGGGATGGCTACGGAAAACATGCTGGCCATTTCCTTTTGCTTGCCTCGTCTGAAGTCGTGTGCCCGTGTAGCACGCGCTGGATTTCAGTCAACCTAGGCAAGGTCAACTCACCATTGGTCGCAATTTCGTTGTCGCTATAGCCAATTTATCGCGCATCGACAGGTATTTAGCGATTACTTAAATGGCGGGGTTTCTCCCGCGCTTGAGACCCTGGCCAAGGCCGGTGTGGTCTAGCCGATGTGTAGCCGCCATCGCTTCGCTGAGCAAATTTCCCGCTGCTAGGGGAGGTTAGAAGTTGTAATTTCCCGAGCGAAGGTTGTTCGTGCGACTACAAACTGGGGCATGTTGTTGACGCGAACATAGATGCGTCCGATGTACTCCCCCAGGATTCCCAAGAAGATCATCTGGAGGCCGCCAATAAATAGGGTTGTTGCGATAAGCGACGCCCAGCCGGGCTGCATCTCAGGGTGAGTTATCTTTTCTGCCACGACATAGCCGAGAACGAGCAGGCTGCCGCCAGCGACCAGAAAACCGGCAATCGTGGCCAGCCGAAGTGGGTAGATAGATGATCCGGTGGCCATTTTCAGCCAAAGCGAGACCGACTTTTTGAGGTTGTAGTTGCCTTCGCCAGCCCAGCGTTTCTGATGATCGATATCTATCGAGGAAATCGCGCCCGTGGTGTTCAAGATCAGGCCATCGACATAGGTGTATGGGCCATCGTACAGCAGAATGGCGTCAGCGATGTCCCGGCTCAGCGCCTTGAAGGAAGAGAGATAGAGTCCGCGAGGTTTTTTTAGGATCGCTGCGGCCGCCCAATCATTGAACTTGCTGCCCCAACGCTTCCAGGCCGTGTGCTGGCGCCCTCGATATCGAGTGTAACAAACGTCCGACCCTGCCGCGATGGCTCCAGCAAGCTGGAGCAGGGCTGAAGGAGGATGCTGGAGGTCGTCGTCCATGATGATGATGATGTCACCTCGCGAAAACCTGAGCCCGGCCATAATGGCGTTGTGTTGCCCCGCGTTCTTGCGCAGCGAAACACCCCTGACAAATTGGTTTTCTTTGGCGAGATCTTCGATGATCAGCCAGCTCTTGTCCGGACTGCAATCGTTCACCAGCACTATTTCGAAGGATTTGGAGAGTTCGCTCACCGAAAGAACTCGCTCAATCTGCGCAACAAGTTCCGGCAGGACGTCCATGCTTCGATAAACCGGCACGACTATGGACAGAGCGATCCGATCTAGTTGTTTATCTACCTTTGAGGCGTCCACAACATCCTCCTACTGAGATGGCTGTTTGAAGGAAACGTCGACGTGATCGCAGTCAGGACCTGATCTGTTCTCGACGGTGATAGTCAGGCGTCCGTCTTCGGGTGGCAAATCGATCGAGACCTGATCCCCGGGCACTACGGGGCCGCTCCAAATTTTGCTCGCATCCAGCTCAACCCGACCTATTACCCCGTCGGCATTCGGGCACTTTTTGAGAACATCAGAACTGATCGAGAAAGCCATAGAGGTCGGCCTCTCGGCTACGGAAGATTCCAGCGGAATTGACACCGAGGTGGGCTTTGTTGCGCCAGGGTGGAGGAAGAGGTTGCTGGGACCCAGGGGCGCCACTGTGCCCCAGACATCGCCCAGTTGAGCTTCCCTGGCGGTGAACGGTATCGACATGGTGTGAAAGTAATATGCCGGCCAATCGGGATAGGTGGAGCCGAGAATATCAAGCAGTTGTTTCATTTCCGTGTTTGTCACGGGCCTTGTACGATGCAGCAGATATCCGGTCACATTTGCGGCGAGTTTGTAGGTCTTCCCGGTCTGCTCGAATGCTTCGCCAAATCCGGCGTGCTTCAACAGCATTTCGCCGGGAACCGTAATATTGGCCTGACTGCCGGGAGCTTGACCGCTACCGCTTTGCGGTGGTGTGACGGCTATCGCATAGTCCGACCGAAGGATTTCGAAGGGGAAGAGGTTCACCTTCGCAATGTGCGGCGCATAATTTATATGAGGGTCTAACGCGGGCGACAGAACTGCTACAAGCGAGTCCGAAAGCACCAAGCTTGAAGAAAAGATGACGACGTGCTCGTCAGGCTTCAGTGTGGTCTCGAGATCGTGCACCAGCCTTTCATACTCAGCAAGATTTTCGATCTTGAGTGGCCTGTTGTCAACTTGCGGAACGACCAGCCTAAGCGCTCCCGAAATGCTCGCAACCGGTGCGATGCTGACTACAAAAATTAGAACCGATAGCGCCCCAAATGGAAGCATCCTCCAGTTCGCGGGCAGCGCCAGGAGCCGACCAGCCGTCCAATCGACGCCCAAAAAGTAGATAGGGAAGAGCCAGAACGCGACCGGCAAGAAGTGATGCGGTCCAAGTTGCTGGGTTTTGGCGAAGATGAGGAAAGTCGCAACTGCGGCGCACAGGCAAAATAGCGCTTCGAAGTTTTTCCTTGCCAACGTCACAGCGAACCCGATGGCCATCATCGCCGCGACCCACGGCCCCAATCTGCCCCAGGCCATCCTGAGGTGAACCGATGGCGACACCTGGTACGAGTCGTAAAGATCGCCATAGGATGTCGAAAGCGCTCGCATGACCAGACCGGACTGGAACCAGAGCGATAGCGCTAGAAAGCAGACGCCCGCGATGAACAGTGCTGCCAAAAGGTGCGTCAGTCCAGAGCGGCCGGATCGCCAGTGCCGGATCAATCCGAACAGAAACGACACGACAAAAAAAACCACCACGCTGAATGCATACCAACGGCGAAAGAGGAACGGCGTCCAGACCAATACGCCGATCATCAGTCCATAAACCACAGGCCTGCGTTCCAGAAAATTCGATCTGAAAACGAGAAGAGTCGCCAGTCCAAGGGGGGCTAACCCAACGACGTCCAGCATGCCTCGGAGAGTGGGCGTCCAAAATGGGAGGTATGTGGCGGCGATCAGGAAAATCCAAGGAAGGGTGTTGACGGACGCCTTCGAAATTCGTCCACTGATAGCCGTTATGGTCAGTATTGCCGGTAGCAAATACGCTAAGATGATCGCGACAATGTATACAGTCCTACTGCCGCCGAACAAGGCAAAGAAAGGATAAAGCAGTATCGCGGCCGATGCATTGTAGTCGTCATTCCGGATTGAACCGAGCGCTCTGTGGAGCCAGTCCGAACCTGAGCCGATCAGGTCCCCGTATTGCTGAAAAATCTTCCAGTATGCGCCGTAGTCCCATATATAGCCGGGATCTTCGATATGTACGTACGCGGCACCTACGCCGATCAGGATCGGGACCGAAACCAGCGCAGTCAGGACCAGTTGCCTATTGCCTTCTGATAGCCTCATGTCCTAGTCCCGATACGACATTTCAATCCGTCGACGCTGTTAGGGCAGATTCGGCAGAAGTGGAACATAAAAAGGTTGGAAATGGCCGGCAGCGAGTTCGATGCGTACAGGACCACATACGCGGATGCCGTGAATGGTGCGATTTCCTTTTCCGGCCTGGACGTCGACTTCTTTACGCGCGCGAAGGCGGTCCGGCTGATTGATATCCTAGAAAGAGACATTGGCCCGGCGGATGCACTCTCTGTACTGGATGTGGGCTGCGGCGTCGGGAACTATCACGGTATCTTGCGCGGGAGCATCGGCCGACTGACGGGGGTCGATCCCTCATCTGAGTGTATAGCCGAGGCTGAGGTGAGGAACCCCGGCATTGCCTATGCTGTGTCGGATGGCAGCACCCTTCCGTTCCCGGACGACAGCTTTGATGCAGCCTATGCAATCTGCGTCATGCACCATGTTCCACCAGAAAACTGGAAACTTTTCGCTGCGGAACTCGCTCGCGTGACGCGGCCGGGAGGTGTCGTGCTCATATTTGAGCACAATCCCTACAATCCTTTGACGCGGCGTGCTGTTTCGAATTGTCCCTTCGATGAGGATGCAGTTCTGCTCTCGAAGGGACAGGTCATGAAGCATCTGCATGATGCCGGCCTCCGCGATGTCGACGGCCGATACATACTCAATGTCCCATCGATAAACGGCCCTCTGCGGCGGATTGACGAAGCATTGGGTTTCGTGCCGTTCGGGGCGCAGTATTACGTACAAGGCCGGCGTTGAAGATTCCATTCGAGAAAGTCCGGCAGATATTGACCTTCACGGCTGTGGGTCTCTTTAACACGGTTGCCTATTTTGCCTTGGCCAATGCCCTTTTATTTCTCGGAAGTGGCGAAACTATCGCAGCGTACACGGCCTACGCAGCTCTTTTGCCTGTCTCATTCATGGGTCATCGCCGATTTACCTTCCTGTCGGAAGGGCGCCTTGATACCGAGTGGATAAAATTCTGCGTTGTCCAGATCACCAACATCGTAATCATTGCCGTGGTGACGTATCTGTCTGGCGCCGGGTATTTCACGGGATGGCTGACATTTGCAATTATTAGTGTTCTCATCCCAGTTCTGAACTTCATAACGTTTCAGCTATGGGTTTTTGTAGAACACGGAAGATAATGCGGCGACTAGCGCGGACGGGTATCCGTCGCAAATTCGACCGAACGTTTCTCCCTGGTGTGACGGGTAGGATTAGGCCTTAACTGCTCCTTCGGCCCTCTTGGCTAGTTCCGTCGTCAGCGACTCCACCCGACCGCCTTTGAGTGTCAGTCTCTTCGTGCACACGCTTTGAATAAGACTTTCGCTGTGGCTCGCCAGAATGATGATGCCTGCCTTTTCCGCGAGTTCGTCCATCCGCCTTTTCGCCTTATCCTGAAAAGAGGCATCGCCCGCGCCGATCCATTCATCCATCAGCAGGATTTCCGGGTCGAGCGCCGTCGCCACGGAAAACGCGAGCCGAGCAGCCATCCCTTGGCTGTATGCCTTGAACGGCAGGTCGATGAAGTCACCGAGTTCGCTGAAGGCAATGATATCCTCCATTTTTTCTTCGATCTCGGCTTCGGTCCACCCGTTGATCAACCCACGCAGGACAATGTTCCTGCGGCCCGTCGCCTCGCGGCGAAATCCTATGTTGATGTTGAAAAGGGCATCGACCTTGCCCTCGATGGCCAAGGTTCCACCTGATGGCTCATAGATGCCGTAGAGCACCTTCAGCAGGGTTGTCTTGCCGGCTCCGTTCGGGCCAACAAGCCCCAGCCGGTCGCCTGCCTTCAGTTCGAAACTGATGCCGTCGAGCGCCTGCACAAATTGCTTTCTGCCCGAACCCTCGATCTTGCCACCTGTTTCGCCCAAGCGGCGGTCCGGAGCGGAAAGGGTCAGCTTTTCGTGCAGTTTGTAGGCCAGGCTGATGTTGTTCAGTTTGATAGAAACCATCGAAAACTCAGATTATGAAGACGACTTGCCGGCGATATCGACCAAGCAGCAACAACGCAACAGCCCACACGGCAACCGACACGATTCCAGTTACCGCGAAAGGATACGCCGGGAAGGTGCTACTGAGAATCGGGGCGCGGACAATCTCCAGGAAATACGTGAAGGGATTCCAGTGGTAGGCGTATCTTTGTACGCCATCCTGGCCGGCATATACCCAGAAGACAGGCGTAAAGAACATGCCGACGCGCATCAGATTGCCAACAATGAACTGACTGTCCGGAAAGAATGCGCCGACAAACGCGAAAACGGTGATGGTTGCGGGCGTGACCAGCAAGATCAACAACAGGCCCATCAGCGACCACAGCCAAGCAACAGTGAGCGGTGAGCCGCTAAGCAGAAGTATGGCTATGCAGCCTGCAATCGCGTAACCAGCCCGAATCGCCGATTGGACGGTAAGCCGCATTACATAAACAAACAACGGAAGTGTTGTGCCTTCGATGAAGCTCTCCTCGCGCTGAAAAAGCGCTACGCTCGTGGTTATGACTTCCATGAGGTAGAACCAGACCATGAGGCCGATAGCAACATAGGCAGAGTAGCCCGCGGCATCCTTGCCGGCGGGCTGGAACACGAAAACGAATGTGCCTACGAACGCGACATAGTTGACCAGGAGCCAAAGCGGGCCGAGCGTCGTGCGTCTGTGCTGGTCGCCGATGTCCTCGTGGGCAAGTGCGATCCACACCCGGTGCAACCTCATAGCCTTGCTGATGTCGTCGACGGCGCCGTTAAATACTGCAATCATCGCTGATGGTGTCGCATCTTTTGTTTCTGGGCTTGATGGCTTTCCGATGGCTGTGATGGAGCCGCCAAAGACCTCTTCCATAATCATTGCGACACCCATATGGCAACGCGCTGCGTCGTAGTGAAGCTGCCAGCGATTCGCAAAGCGAACATCGGGATACGCAGTACGATCTCCCGTTCCTTGACCAACCAGGCGGCGAGGTTCGCCGCCGATCCAAAGTACATCACGATGTCGGGTCTGCGGTCAGTCATCCGACGCGACTCGCAGACCGCGGCGGCAGGGCGACGAGCTCGACGGGCTGGTTGATGAACACATGCTTAGGCCCACACCGTTGGCGAAGGGCAGGCGCTGGTCAGCGCGCCGCGCGTGCCTGTCAGGCATCTGCAATCCCGTTTGACCTGCCGGACGGCAGGGGAAAAGTGCGGCACGGTCCGTCCAATGTCGAGGCTGAGGACTGGCAGACCTGGCGGTTTCCCAGCTATGACGAAGGGCCCAGGGCCTACACCGAGATCGTTCGCGAATAGGGCTAAGGGTTGTGTACAATGATGGATAACAGGCGCGATGCTGTTCGCCTCATGCGACCGGCGTTTCCTGGCTGCCGTTCCAGAAGAGTGCAGGGCCCGACGGCATCCACACCAGCGGCGGCGGTTATACCTGACATGTCGAACGCACGGGGGCTGAAGAGTAGGGGCGGAAAGGCTGCTTGTGACCTGTGCTGACTTTTCCGGCTTGGCGATCCATCGTCCACAGTGGGCTGGATCGGAGCGGCGCGTGCAGCGTTTCAATAAATTTCGTCCATGCCACCCCCGGCAAGTTGCTTCATCGTCGACTCCAACAGCGCTCATCGCGCACTTTAACTTGCGAAGCGACGTTTGATGCGATCGACCACCGCTCGTATTGGGGCGGATGCGCGCCAAGTCGTGCTGGACGTCATGGCGGCCACGCGGGCTTCCGCGTCCAGGCTTGTCTTTCGCATGCCCTCAATCTCTTCGATCAGCTTTGAGTTGTCAGAATGCAGGCGCTCTATTTCGGCATGGATTTTTGGAGAATGCACCTTGGTTATGTGAGACCATAGCTGCCGCTGCGATCGATCCAGGTAAGACTCCCGGTCCAATGCGTAAGGTTGAAGCTGATCCCGGACTGCAGACGCAAGCCTGCCGAGACCCATGACGGCCACGGTGTCTGGAAGGAACACTGTCTCGTGCATGATGCCGAGATGATCGAGAAAGCGTTCTGCATTAACAACCGCGTCTGCGATCAGGTTGGCGTCGTGGAAGGAAACAATGCAGTCCGGTTTCATAAGTGGCAAAACACCGACAAAGTCCGAAAAACAGGCCCTGTTCGTGTGCTCGCCGTCGATCAGCGCAAGTGTGGCCTTGGAGTCGACCGCGTCGGGCCGCACATCTGAGACGTCGCTGTCAATTGTGGTAAGTTTGGTCATTGCCGCCGGGGGAAGCCGATCCGACAGCACGGCGATCATTCGGGCAGCTGAGTTTTCGGGATAATGAAAAACCTGTGAGCGTTCGTCAGGCTGCGCCATGGGCCGCGGATCAACCGATATCGCTGCCTCGCAGGCCGGATCAATCAGGTGCGGGAAAAGGCTTCCGCCGATATGCGAGCCGACCTCAAGGTACACATAGTGGCCGAACACCGATCGAGCGAAGTTCTGCACCCGCAGGAAACTCGTGCGATCACTGAGAGTGCTCTCGGTCTTGACTTGGAAAACGGCAATGTCGAGCATCTCGATCATGGCCATCGCTTGATCGGCGATAGACATTGGGGTGGCTCCCTTGAGCAACGGGTTGCGGCTCACTGCACGGCGCTGTAGGTCAGGCCGTCGCAAAATGATTGTAGTTTCGTTGCACTTCGGCTGGATATCCGCAACAGCATATTTCGATTCGAAATCGTGACGTCTTGAAAGGTCGCTTGTGAACCGGCTCTATACGGATCTCCTGATCAAGATCATTGCCAATACAATCTACGGTTCTGGCTCGCAGGTGATTGATCCGGCGAAAGTCGGGGAGGTGACGCCCTTCAATCGCGAGGATCGCCTCCTGGGCCTCGATTGGCCGGCGATTGCTCATTCTATGGCGGGTGTGAAACGTTTGACGAATGTGCGTGACCTCGTCCAGCGAGCCATTGATGAGAACGTGCCTGGGGATTTCATTGAGACTGGGGTTTGGCGCGGTGGCTGCTGCATCCTCATGAGGGGAGTACTGGCCGCCAATGAAGTCAAGGACAGGAAGGTTTATGTCGCCGACTCATTCGAAGGTTTGCCGCCGCCGGACGCCGAGAATTTTCCAGCCGACCAGGGAGACAGGCTGCACGAATATCGTCAGTTGGCGATTGATCAGGCTCAGGTTGAATCCAACTTTGCTGCCTATGACCTTTTGGATGATCAGGTGGTCTTCGTCAAAGGCTTGTTCGGGGACACCTTACCTGACTTGAAAGCCGGTCCATTCGCCCTTATCCGGCTGGACGGCGATATGTTTGAGTCGACGATGGACAGCCTTGAAGCGCTTTATCCAAGGCTGTCGCCCGGCGGCTTTGCGATCATCGACGACCTTGCGCACCTGCCATGCCGAAAGGCGGTTGAGGACTATCGCGCGCGCAACCGCATCCAAGCAGAGATACACGAGATAGACTGGACAGGCGGTTGGTGGCAAAAGCCGATTGCCGACAGCTGAGTCATGTAATCGCGATGAAACCGAATCACGTGTCCATCGTTGTTGTCGCTTACAACATCACCCGAGAACTGCCCCGAACCCTGCTTTCGCTTGCATTGCCCTATCAGCAAGGCGTGACGACGGACGACTACGAGATCATTGTCGTCGACAACGGATCATCACCAGCCGTTCGCGAGAGTCTGGTCGCGGAATATGGGCCGAATTTTCACCTGCTGCGCATCGATGACGCATCACCCTCGCCTGTGGCTGCCGTCAACCGCGGGATACAGGAGGCCAGAGGCGACAAGATCGGCGTGATGATCGACGGCGCGCGGATCGTGACGCCCGGTTTGGTGCATTTCGCGCGCATCGGCCTGGACATGGCACCGACGGCAGTCGTGGCCGCGCCTGGCTGGTATCTTGGAAGCGATATCCAAGCCAATGCGCCTGCCAATGGTTATACAAAGGCCATCGAGGATTCGCTTTTGCAATCGATCCAATGGCCGGAAGATGGGTATCGGTTGTTCGAGATCGGGACGATGGATGAGTCGTCAGTCGATCCGTGGTTCTCACCTATACACGAAGCGAATGTCCTCTTCATGAGCCGGGAGGTTTGGCAGGCGATCGACGGCATGGATGAGCGCTTCAGCTGCCCGGGGGGCGGCCTCGTCAACCTCGACACGCTCGAACGTGCGATGAAGCTGTCGCAAGCACAGCTCATCCTCACTCTGGGAGAGGCTACATTTCACCAACTGCATGGCGGGGTGTCCACTAACGCAAGCGTCGAGCAGCAGCGCAAGAACTGGATCGTCTGGAAGGCTGAAAGGGATGCATTGAGGGGGGCAGGCGAGTTTACCTTTCACACCCCCTCCGCATTCGTGGGTTCGCTGCCTTCATCGCTTCTGCCGCACGTTGCCCGGGCGACAATTGCAAACCCATTCAGGGTCGCTCCAGCCACCGCCGCGGGCTTTAGGGCGCAATTGAAGCCGCCAGAAGAACGCGTGCCGGCGAACCAGACAGCAGCGACGCTGGTCGAGTTGGCCAAGGGTCAGTTTCAGTCGGGGCACTACCAGACGGCGGCAGACATCCTTCGCATGGCAAGCACGCATGCACCCGCCGAGCTTGCTGCGTCGCGACTTCTTTCTTCTGCCGGCATTCTTGCCCGACACAATCCAGTTCGAAACGCCGCCTATTTTACTGGGATCGGTGATGCGTACTTTGCCATCGGCGACAACGAAAGGGCTGAAGTCCAATACCGCAAAGCATTGGACCTCAACCCGGATACTGTGGGGGCCCATGTGGGCCTGGCCAGCACACGGATGTCCAGGCCTTTCTATTACGACTGGCTGGAGCGTCTTTACTCGGAGCTAGAACCCGCTGTCGTGGTGGAGATAGGCGTCTGTGACGGCGTATCGCTCTCCAAGATCAAGCCTCCGACTCTTGCAATCGGGATCGATCCCAATCCACGCGCCACGGTGGCACTCAGTGCAGAAACGCACATTTTTCCTGAGACGAGTGACGCCTTTTTTGATCGCGGCGGAGCGGATGCATTGCTAGCCGGCCGCCCGGTGGGTGTAGGGTTCATTGACGGTCTTCACACTTTCGACCAGGCATTGCGCGATTTTGCGAACCTCGAACACTACTGCGGCCCTGGCTCGGTTTTGCTCGTGCACGACACCGTTCCCCTTGACGACACGACGCAAAAGGTTCCGCCGACAACGCAATTCCACACCGGCGATGTCTGGAAAATGGTTCCGGCACTCAAGGCGCTTCGCCCTGATCTCGACGTATTTACCATTGCAACGCCCTGGACCGGGCTCACCGTCGTATCCGGCTTTGGCAAACGTAGATACGATCCTTCGTGGATTGTCCAAGCGGGAGAACGCTTTGCAAACATGGAGTTTGCCGAGATCGAGGCAAATCTTGGGGAAGCGCTTTGCCTGGTTGCAAACGAATGGGAGCCGGTGTTTGCGCGGCTCAGGACCAACCTCGTCGGTAAAGGGAGCAGGCAGCCACAATCAGAGCAGCTGGCGGTGGCAAAGTCCGAAGCCAAGGAGGCTACGATGGGCGGGTTCTTGCATCAGTACTTTTTGAACAACAGCGGCAAAGAGATCTACAAATGGCTGCACTATTTCGACGTTTACGAACGTCACTTTGAAAGGTTCAGAAATCGAAGGCCGGTCGTCGTTGAAGTCGGCGTCTACAAGGGTGGATCGCTCGAGATGTGGCGAGCCTATTTCGGCGAGGGCGCGCGAATTGTTGGAATCGATATCGATCCTGCATGCAAGGCGTACGAGTCCGAGGGGGTGGAGGTCTTCGTTGGAAGCCAGGATGACCCTCAACTCCTTGATCGGATCGTCGAGAAGTATGGTCCCATCGACATCGTCATCGATGACGGCAGTCACATGATGGATCATGTCATCGCGACATTTGAGCATCTCTACCATCATGTGCAGCCGAACGGGGTTTACTTCGTAGAGGACACTCATACGAGCTATTGGGACGACTATGGCGGCGGGCTCCGCAAGCCGGGGTCGTTCATGGAATTTGCCAAGGGAAAGCTCGACGAAATCAACGCTCATCACGCGCGCGGCGCGTTGCCGGCGAACGCCTTCACCCATGCAACAGACTCAATCTGTGTCTATGACAGTATTGTCGTCTTTGAAAAACGGCCGCAGGGCAAACGTCAGTCCCTCATGACAGGACAGGGGTAGATCGAGTTCCGGCCATGCTGGTGTTCCCTTGGTTCTCACATCGCCAAGCCAATTATCGGTTCTGGCTTCGGGTTTTCGAGAGTCACTTCCCGAGAGCGCGAGGTTAGGACTTCTCATACCACCACCGAAGCCGCCCGTTCTCTGCCGATCGCCCACATGAAGCCCGACCAGCTCGCGCCCGACTAAGTTCAACCTCTCCTACGAGCCCAAAGAAGGATTTTTCGGATGAACAAAGGGATCATGCGGTTGTAAAGTCGTTTTATCTCGGTCACAAAAGTTGCAAGGACTGAAACTTCTTCGTCAATTGCGCGCAGCAGGGTTTGGCTGCTTTCAGCGGCGGCAGCGCGCGAATTGGATTCGCCGAGCATGATCTGGCGACTCTTGGCAATTTCAAGTTTGATCGAGCCGACCTGCTCGCCCAGTTTCGTCAAAGAGGCGGCATTGCCATCCAGAATTTCGGTATTTGATTGCAACATCATCAGAAGCGCAGTTGGCTCTGGCGAGTCTGGCCATCCATGCAGCTCCTTTACGATGTGAAACCATCTCCGGCGCGGATGCGAGACACCAATCTCTTCAATCCAGGAGGCTGTCGCGAGGAATCGCGCGTCAGCGTTCGGTGCCTCGTCGGTTTGCATGGCCTGACTATAGATTCGAAGATGTTCCTCTATGAAATGCGCATCTCCCGCCACCCTTCGAAAATACGCAGAAACCGCTGCGGCATCGCCTGCGTCAAATCTGGAGATCGCATCCATCAGATTCTCGACTGTCGTGGGCTTGGCCAAAACACCGACGCCAAGATTCATTAGGCGCCACGCCTCCATGTTTGCGGTGTTGAGCAATCCCGCAAAGCCGCGTGCGTCGCAGACGACAACTGCACATCCCACTGCCGCCGCCTCGATTGCCATGCGGGCGGTCGCAAACACGATATCATAGCCAAGCAAATCCTGTTCGAGCTGATGCGAAAATCGGCCTGTGGCAGGCCCCAGTTCATCTAGTTCGATGCTATTTTTAGCGCAGGCTTCACGAACCGTCGCTTGGTGATCGAAGTTCTTCGTCAACAACAGCCCTCTCGCGGGCCGTGCGGGCAGTTGCGGGCGTTGTTTGAAGCGATTGAGATCAACCGCATTGTAGATGAGGCTTAGTTGATCAGCCGGTATCCCCCTCGAAAGGCACTTAAGCCTACACGCTTCGTCTACGGCTATCCAATGGCGTATTTGAGGATGAAGCATCGGTGCCTCGACCTCAAAGAAGGCACTCTGGCATGAAAATACGGCAGGCACATCAGGAAATCTGGCAAGTGCGGTCAGGCAGGGTGTCAGGTGTTGGGCATGGATTACATCGGGCTTTTCGACGATTTCGGCAATCCGATCTACAACATGATGTCCCCGTTGGCGCATTCTAAATGCCATATCGCCAAGAGTCGGAGCCAGCAGCATGGTCTGATGCCCGCCACTGCGAAGCCCGTCAGCAAGCAATTCAACAACTGCTTCTGACCCGCTATTGCGGGATAGGGACAGATTGGTGATAAGAACCCGCAACGGCGTTCCTTGCTTGTTTCGCAATGCCTGCAAACGAGCGACAGGCGGCAAGAGGGTAGCGTCTTAGTTTGAAGCCGTTTGCCAAACAAGCTGTGCAAATCTCGGAGGGAGCCATTGATTGTCTGACAAGCTAGAAAATGTTCTGGTTCTCGCGCATCCGGGACATGAGCTCAGGGTTCACCATTGGCTGGAGTGCGCACAACCCAGAGTCTACCTTCTGACAGACGGTTCGGGTGGTCGCCAAAGGGCGCGTACGCAGTACTCGCGTCACCTTGTGAAAGCTGCAGGCGCGACGCTGGGCGCAGTATTCGGCGATATTCCCGATGCCGTCTGGTACGAAGCTCTGCTGGCTGGAGAAACCGACTTCTTTGTTGATGTGCTGAGGAAAATCATCACGGATTTGGCAGGCGCGAAAAACGTTCAAATCGTGTCGGACGCAGTCGATGGCTACAACCCGATACATGACCTAGCCTATGCCTATGGACAGGCTCTCGCCGCACCGCTGAAAACGACAGCGAAAGTGGCAAAGCACCTTTGCTCCGCAGCGGTTCCAAACGTGGCGGGACCTATTGAACTGGAAATTCAACTCGACCACGCTGCCCGAGCGAGAAAAATGGCCGCCGTCGAGAGCTATTCCCCGCTCGCCGATGAGGCCCATCGGATACTCGAACGGGACCCGCAATGTTTCGACAGGGAATGTCTCATTTCCCAGCATTTTGATTGGGAGGGCTCATGGGCACCAGAATGGGAACTGATTGGCAAAGAGCGGGTCGCCGCCGGCATTTACCGCAGATGCATTACGTATAAGGACAATGTACAGCCCATTGCCAAGCGCCTGAAGCTTGAAGGTACTCGCATCTTGCACGCGGGATGATCTAGCCGGAAGTAGCCTTAACCACACGCACATCCAAAAAACCTCTGGCGGTACCCCCAACTCCGCGCTATGCGATACAGGTCGGCGGGGCGGAGGATTTGGCACATTAAGACAGGTGGTCGGTGCGGATGACAGTCAACCTGGCGCCACTTTAGTGCATAAGTTTTTGCGCCTGGAGTTCAGTACTACCCAATGACCGCATACGTAGAAGCCGTATCGGACCTCCGACCGAAGATGCGGCGCGCCATCATCATGGTCCAGGACCTCGTAATGGTCCTGGTCGCCGTAGCGCTCAGCCTTGTCCTGTCGCAGTCGCGGCTTTCGTTCGACGCGTTCTCCTATGGCGGGCTGGCCTGCTGGGCGGTCATCGTGCTCATCGCCCATCTGCTGTTTCGGTACTGCGGCCTCTACAACACCGTCTGGCGCTTCGCCTCCACACCCGATTTCTTCAACATCCTGAAGGGTTGCGGCAGTCTGACGGTGGTCCTCTATTTGGCCGCGGTCGCCTTCCGCTCCTTCTTTCAGCCCGTCTCCGGTCTCAACGAACGCCAGTTCATCGTCTTTTTCCTGGTCTCCTTCACCATCATTTCGGCGCCTAGGCTTTACTATCGGTTCCTGCGCGACGGCGCGAGCTGGCGCATCCTGCGCCGCGCTCCCGGCGACGCGCCGATCAAGCAGGCGCTGTTCATCGGCCGACTGAGCGAGGCCGACGTGATCGTCCGCTTCACCCGCACCGCCGTGCCGGCCGAGTATGCCATCGCAGGCATCATGGCGACCGAGGCCGACGCGCCGCTCGGCACGCAGATCCAGGGCGTTCCCGTGGTGGCGGTGCGCCCGCGTCTGGTCGAGGTGCTGGAGGACTATGTCAGGGGCACGGAAAGCCTCGACCTCCTGATTTTCGGCAACGGCGCCGAGCGCGAGATCGAGGACTATGCCGAACTGGTGCGAGTCGCCCGCCATAGCGGCATCGCCGTCGTCCAGTTCTCCGGTCTGTCGGAGCTGGGGCAGGGCGGCAAGCTGGTTCTCGATGCCGTCGAGATGGAAACCATCATGCGCCGTTCGGCCGTGGCCACCGACACCAAGCGCATCGGCGCCTTCGTCGGCGGCAAGCGCGTGCTGGTCACGGGCGGCGCCGGCTCCATCGGCCGCATCCTGGTCAAGCGCGCGCTGGAGCTCGGCGCCGAGGCGGTACTGGTGGCCGACAATTCCGAGTTCGGCATTTTCCAGCTCGATCAACTGATCGGCGAAAAGGACCGCGACCGGCTGACAAGCCGCATCGTCGACGTCACCGACCGGCCTCACATGATGCGCCTCGTCAGCGAGTTCAAACCCTCGATCGTCTTCCATGCGGCGGCGCTGAAACACGTGCCGCTGCTGGAGGAGAACTGGGAAGCGGCGATCGAGACGAATATTTTCGGCACGCTCGCCTGCGCCGAGGTCGCCGCCAAATGCGGGGTGCCGCAGTTCCTGCTGATTTCCAGCGACAAGGCCGTCGACCCGACTTCGGTGCTCGGCGTCACCAAGCGGACGGCCGAACAGATCGTCTCCTCGCTACATGAAACTCATGCCGAGCCGCCCGATCGACATATAGGCGCGGTGAACGGCCATCACTCAGGCGTCCCGGGCACCAAATTCATCGCCGTGCGTTTCGGCAATGTCTTTGGCTCCAATGGCTCGGTGGCGACCATCTTCCAGGCGCAGATCGCGGCCGGCGGCCCGGTCACCATCACCGATCGGCGCATGACCCGCTATTTCATGACGGTGGCCGAGGCTGTCGATCTCGTCATCATGTCGGCCGCCGATGCCGGGCAACGCCATGGCAGGGAGGACTACGCCATCTATATGCTCGACATGGGCAAGCCCGTGCCGATCCTCGAAGTCGCCGAAACCATGATCCGCATGGCCGGCAAAAACCCTTACACCGACATTCCCATCCGCTTTACCGGCATCAGGCCCGGCGAGAAGCTGCACGAGACCCTGCACGGCGAGAACGAAGAGGTGGTCAAGCTCGATACCGCCAAGATCTTTGGCCTCAGGACCGACGTTGTGGAATGGCCGAGGATCGAGGCCACGCTGGCGGCACTGCGAGCCGCGATGCGGGATCGGGACAAGGCGGCCGCGCTTGCCATCCTGGCGGGGCTGTACCGGGCGGAGGAAAGCACCGGCGGCATGCCCGAGCAGGCAGTGTCGGAAATAGCCGGACAGATCGGTTAGACCTGTGCTTTGTGCCTGCGATTGGCTATTGAAGCCTGCCCGAACGCACAGCAATTGAACGGTCCACGATTGAATGGTTCTGAAGCCGTGACCAGACAGGATCAGCGCGTGGCCGTTCTCATGGGCACGAAGGATGGCGCGGCATTCATCGGCGAGCAATTGCAATCCCTGCTCGCGCAATCCTGGCCTCTCATCGATCTCTGGGTTTCCGACGACGGCTCGACGGATGCCACGACCACGATCGTCGAGGCGTGGCTGGCGCGCTGGAACAAGGGCCGGCTGACGCTGGTCGACGGCCCGCAAAAAGGCTTCGCCGCCAATTTCCGCTCGATGATCGTCGATCCGCGCATCGATGCCGACTACTATGCCTTTTGCGATCAGGACGATGTCTGGGAGCCGGACCGGCTGGAGAGCGCCATCCGCTGGATGGAGGCGGAGGACGCAAAAACGCCGCTCCTGTTCTGCTCGCGCACGGCGACCATATCGGAGACCGGCGTCCCGGCCGGCTATTCGCCGCTGTTTAAGCGCCCGCCCTCGTTCCGCAACGCGCTGGTGCAAAGCATCGCCGGGGGCAACACCATGCTGTTCAACCGAGCGGCGCGCGACCTTCTGGCGAAGGCCTCCGCGAGGACCGATTTCGTCAGCCACGACTGGTGGGCCTATCTCATCGTCACCGCCGCAGGCGGCAAGGTGCGCTACGAGCCGCGGCCGCTGGTCAGGTACCGGCAGCACGGGGCAAACCTCGTCGGCGCCAATGTCTCGTGGAGGGCGAGGTTTTCGAGGCTCGGGCGTCTGTTCCAGGGTCAGTTCGCGACCTGGACCGACAGCAATCTCACGGGGCTCGCCGTCAACCGCGACCTCATCACGCGCGATGCGGCGCTTTGCCTTCGCCTGTTCATCAGGGCGCGCAAGGGCAGTGCTCTCAGGCGCTTCAGCCTGCTCGGCAAAAGCGGCGTCTACCGGCAGACCCTCATGGGCACGCTCGGGCTCTACCTCGCCTTTCTTTGGCGCAGGATCTGAGCCGTGACGGCAAAGCAGGCTTTCGACCTGATTATCGCGGCCGCAATGCTGGCGGTGACGTCGCCTATCGTGCTGGTCGCCATATTGGCTATCCGGGCCACATCGCCTGGCCCCGCCATCTTTTCGCAGCGCCGCGTCGGGCAGCAGGGCGCTCTCTTTGCCTGCCATAAGCTGCGCACGATGCATCGGGATACGCCTTCCTTGCCCACTCATGAGGCGCCGGCCGGTTCGGTCACCGCGGTCGGTAAAGTGCTGCGCCGGACCAAGATCGACGAGCTGCCGCAGCTCTGGAACGTGCTGAAAGGCGAGATGAGCCTTGTCGGCCCCCGTCCATGCCTGCCGACGCAGGCGGAGCTGATCGGATACCGGCAGCGGTTGGGCGTGTTGGCGGCGCTTCCGGGCATTACCGGGCTGGCGCAGATCAAGGGCATCGACATGTCCGACCCAAAACTCTGCGCCGAGACCGACGCCGCCTATCTGAAGGCGGCTTCGATCGGCCTAGATCTGCGCATATTGGTGGGCACGTTCTACCGTGCTTGAGAGGTCCGACGCGCCAGGTCGCGAAGCCGGTCGACGGTATCGGTTTCCGGCGTCCAGCCTTCCGATGCCAGCAGCGACGGATCGCAGATCTGCGTCGCGGTCAGGGCTCGCCAAGAAGCCTGCTTGCCAAGCAGCATCGCCGCCAGCCTGAGCGGCAGGGCCGGCACGGGAAGAAGGCGCGGCGGACGGTTGAAGCCCTGCCGGAACGCGGAGATGATTTCGGACATCGCAACAGGGGAAGCGTTGCCCGCGACATAGGCCGAGCGAAGCGGTCCCGGATGGCTCAGAAGGTGCAGCACTGCGTCCGCGGCCGTCTCGGACGAGATCAGCGAACGCAAACCTGCCAGAGCGCCGGCCGGCAGCGGCAGGGCGGTGTCGGCAAGCCGCATCAGCGCCGCCATATTCCCCTTCATGCCCTCGCCATAGACAGGCGACAGGCGCAGCGCCGTGGCGTCCGTGCGTCCTACCGATGCGTAAGCGTTGAGCATCATGATCTCGCCTTCCCGTTTGGAACGGCCATAGGCGCATTGCGGGGCAGGGGGCGTCGCCTCATTGATCGTACCGCTGAAGGCGGGACCGGCCACGGCGCGGATCGAGGAAAGGTAGATGAAGCGCCCGCTCGCACATGCGGCTGCCGCCTTGGCCAGCCGCCCGGGCAGCGTCGCATTGGCGGCCCGGTAGCCGGCTTCGCCGGCGTCGCGGTCGTTGTTGAGCGCCGCGCAGTGGACGACGTGGGTCACATCGCGCATCAGTGCCAGGAAGGCGTCGTCCGGCGCATCGGCGCCGGGCAGCAGAACGGCATCGTCTGCGGCCGGCAGCCTTTCCGGCCGGCGCGAAGCGACCCGTACATCAAATCCGGCCTCTTGCAGCCAGCCGACGACCCGCTGCCCGATGAAGCCAGTCGCGCCGGTGACCAGAACCTTCATGATCGCTGGCCGGCGGCCGATCGGGCGGCAGTCGCGCTCTTGCCGGTCGGCGGTACCGTTCGTCCACAAGCCAGGTAGGTCCCCGAAACCAGGAACACCATCAGCGTCGCGTCAAGGATGTCGTGGCCGACCAGAATGCCGGTCAGTCCGCCAAGGAGATAGGTGATGACCGTGACGATGATCATCGTTGCGCCGAATCGTTGCGTCGGGTCGGCGCTGCGGCGCAGCGTCCCTGCCGCATTCCAGGCGGCAACGACGAAGATAGCGGCCAGCGCGAGAGCCCCCAACAAACCGGCCTGCACCACTGCGGTCAGAAAGCCGTTGTGATAATGATTGTAACCTGCGTCCATGCCGAATTGATCATGAAAACCCTGTTTCATCAGCACCCGGCTGCCGCTAATGCCATGCCCGAAAATCGGAGCATCGTGAAACGCCTTCGCGCCGATCTCCCACATACCCACCCGCAGTCCGAGCGCCGTCGTATGGTCGTTCCTGGTATTCAGCGCATTCAGGTCGCTGAAAAGGAAGTCAGCGCGATCCATGATAACGGGGAAGCCGATGGCCGCGACCACCAGGCAGGCCGCGCCCGCGATCAGCGCCAGACGCGTCAGATTGGCGCTGGTGACCCTGCGGCGATTGATCAAAAGAATGACGATAGCGGCGAGCGGCATGGCCAGCCAGACGATACGCGAGCCCGAGTAGAGGATGGCAGCCGTTCCGGCGAGCGCGGCGACGGCCAAGAGCTTCCAGCCCTTTTCGATCCCCGAAAGAGTGCCCGCAAGGCATATCATCACGGCAAGGCAGGTCACTGTCGCGAACACGATCGCATTTCCGGCGCCGCCTTCGGCCCTGGTGCCGATCCAGTAATACTGGATGATGGCGAGCAGCAGCGCACCGAAACATGCCGCGGCGCTCGCCAGCACCACGATACGGACAAGCACGGTCTTATCCGTGATGCTCCAGGTCGAATAGGAGATCGGAAAAAAGAGGAAGGTGATCAGCGGCAGGAATAGCCGCAGATCCGCCGCCAGCAAGCCGTTGACGATTGAAGCCAGCACGATGGCCGCGCAATAGGCATAGATTGCGACCGTCATGGCAAGCATCGGCCGGTCAATGTTGAACTGCCGACGCCTGAGAGCGAGCAGGAATAGGGACCAGAGCGCGCCGCCATTGAAGACGAAGCTCACCAGCGATCCCAGGACGGGCGGCGAGAAGAAGCAGACGATCGAGAAGTAGATATTGATCTGTGTCGGCGTGAGGTGGCGCCGGAGCGATGTAAACGGGTTCAATGCCTTCGCAATCTTCCGGTTGTACGCGAACCGGTGGTGGCGGGCGAACATCTGCCCTCAACCCGGTTCTGTCGCGTCTCGCCCCGTTTCCCGCGTCGGTATAGCGGCTGGCTCCGCTCTCTGATAGGGCGACCGAAGCATGTCCAGTTAAAAATCGCCGGTACGGGTGAAAGACCTTGGAGGTCCGGCCTGCCTGATCAAGGCAATAGCTTTTTCATCGCCCTTTAACTGATCGGTCTGTTTGGCAGGATTTTCCGCTTAATAGGGCTCACTTGGAAAATTCATTCGCGAACCATGCCGCTCGGCGCGCGTCTTGCATTGTTATGCGCAACGCCGATCTGCTAAAACGCCCGCGACAAGTGTCCAGGGCTTGACGGGCTGTTTGAGGGGAAACCGCGCCAATCGCCTGCTGCAAGGTTCTGGCCGGTACGAAAGAACGCTCGAAAAGTCCATGAACATCGCGCTCACGCATCTGCAGCGGCTCGAAGCCGAATCTATCCACATCTTCCGTGAGGTCGCGGCCTCTTTCTCCAAGCCGGTGATGCTCTATTCGGTCGGCAAGGATTCCTCGGTGCTGATGCATCTGGCGATGAAGGCATTCTATCCCGCCAAACCGCCTTTCCCGTTCCTGCATGTCGATACGACCTGGAAGTTCCGCGAGATGATCGCCTTTCGCGATCAGATGGCGCAGAAGCTCGGCTTCGACCTGCTCGTCCACGTCAATGAAGACGGCGTGCGCGACAACATCAATCCCTTCGATCATGGCTCCAACACCCACACCCATGTGATGAAGACAGTGGCGCTGCGCCAGGCGCTCGACAAATACGGTTTCGACGCGGCCTTCGGCGGCGCCCGCCGCGACGAGGAGAAGTCGCGCGCCAAGGAGCGCATCTTCTCCTTCCGCAACGCCCAGCACGCCTGGGATCCGAAAAACCAGCGGCCGGAAATGTGGAAGATCTTCAACACCCGCATCGCGCCGGGCGAGTCGATTCGCGTCTTTCCGCTGTCGAACTGGACCGAGCTCGACATCTGGCAGTACATTTTGCAGGAAAACATCCCGATCGTGCCGCTTTACTTTGCCAAGGAGCGGCCGGTCGTCGAACGCGACGGCATGCTCATCCTGAAGGACGACGATCGCATGCAGTTGCGTCCCGGCGAGACGGCCGAGAACCGTCTCGTGCGCTTCCGCACGCTGGGCTGCTATCCGCTGACAGGGGCCATCGAATCGGAAGCGGATACGCTGGAAGCCATCGTCGGCGAGATGCTGACCGCCCGCACGTCCGAGCGCCAGGGCCGCCTCATCGATCGCGACGAGGCCGGCTCCATGGAAAAGAAGAAGCGCGAGGGGTATTTCTGAGCATGCGCCACATCATGGCCAAGAGCCTCGCCCCCACCGACTCGATCCGCGACTACATGGCCGCGCAGGAAAAGAAGTCGCTGCTGCGCTTCCTCACCTGCGGCTCGGTCGACGACGGCAAGTCGACGTTGATCGGCCGGCTGCTCTCCGACACCAAGCAGATATTCGAGGATCAGCTCGCGGCGCTCGAGCGCGATTCGCGCAAGCACGGCACCACTGGCGACGACGTCGACTTCGCGCTGCTCGTCGATGGGCTGGAGGCGGAACGCGAGCAGGGCATCACCATCGATGTCGCCTATCGCTTCTTCGCCACGCCGAAGCGCAAGTTCATCGTCGCCGACACGCCTGGCCACGAGCAGTACACGCGCAACATGGCGACCGGCGCCTCGACCGCCGATCTCGCCATCGTGCTCATCGATGCCCGCCAGGGCGTGCTGCGCCAGACCAGGCGCCATTCCATCATCGCCTCGCTGCTCGGCATCCGGCATATCGTGCTTGCCGTCAATAAGATCGACCTCGTCGGCTTCGACAAGGCCGTGTTCGACCAGATCGTGGCGGACTACAGCGAGTTTTCGCAGAACTTGGGCTTTACCAGCATCGTGCCGATCCCGATGTCGGCGCGTTTTGGCGACAACGTCACCAGTGGCTCGGAGCGCACGCCCTGGTACTCCGGGCCGTCGCTGATCGAGCATCTGGAAACCGTGTCGGTCGACGAGGCCGCCGTCGAATTGCCGTTCCGTTTCCCGGTCCAATATGTGAACCGTCCCAACCTCGATTTCCGCGGCTTTGCCGGCACCATAGCCTCGGGCACGGTTTCGCAAGGCGATGAGGTGGTCGTCGCCAAGTCGGGCAGGGCCTCTCGCGTCAAGCGCATCGTCGCGTATGGCGGCGATCTCGAACAGGCGGTTGCCGGCCAGGCCATCACGCTCGTCCTCGACGACGAGGTCGAGGTGTCGCGCGGCAACATGTTGGTGTCGCCGGCAGCTAGACCGCAGGTCGCCGACCAGTTCACCGCCAACATCGTCTGGTTCGACGAGCAGGCGCTGCTGCCTGGCCGCTCCTACATTTTGCGTACCGAGACCGACCAGGTGAGCGCGACCGTCACCGATCTGAAGTACCGGGTCAACGTCAACGATTTTGCGCATGAGGCGGCGAAATCGCTCGAGATCAACGGGGTCGGTGTCTGCAACATCTCGACGCGGGCGCCGATCGCTTTCGATCCTTTTGCTGAGAACCGCACGACCGGCGCTTTCATCCTGATCGACCGCATCACAAACGCCACCGTCGGCGCCGGCATGATCCTGCATTCGCTGCGTCGCGCCGAGAACATCCACTGGCAGTCGCTCGATGTCGGCAAGCGCGGCCGCAGCGACCTGAAGAACCAGCGCCCGGCGGTGTTCTGGTTCACCGGTCTGTCCGGCTCGGGCAAGTCGACCATCGCCAACCTGTTCGAGAAGAAGCTGTTCGCATCCGGCCGCCACACTTATATCCTCGACGGCGACAATGTCCGCCACGGCCTCAACCGCGACCTCGGGTTCACCGACGCCGATCGAGTGGAGAATATCCGCCGTGTCGCCGAGGTGGCGAAGCTGATGGCCGATGCCGGGCTGATCGTCATCGTCTCCTTCATCTCGCCCTTCAGCGCGGAGCGGCGCATGGCACGCGAATTGATGGCCGAGGGCGAGTTCGTCGAGGTGTTCGTCGACACGCCGTTCGAGGAATGCGCCCGGCGCGATCCGAAGGGGCTTTATGCGCGAGCACTGAGCGGCGAGATCAAGAATTTCACCGGCGTCGATTCTCCTTACGAGGCACCGGAGAACCCCGAAATCCATCTCGAGACTCTGGGCAGGACGCCTGAGGAGATGGCTGAAGCCCTGGAACACTGGCTGACTGAGCGCGACATTGCCCAAGAGCAGTATGACAATGGCGGCGGTATCTGACGACGAGGCTATGCTCGGCGTGTTCGAGCGCCTGGCGCTGGACGCCGGGCGCGAAGTGATGCGCGTTTTCCACGAAGGCTGCGCGGTTGACAGCAAGGTGGACAACTCGCCAGTGACGGAAGCCGATCGCGAAAGCGAGAAGATCATCCTGGCCGGCCTGCGCGCCGCTTACCCGGAGATCCCTTGCGTGGCCGAGGAGGAGGTTGCGGCTGGCGTCGCCACGCCCGACCTCGATGGCGCCTTCTTCCTGGTCGATCCGCTCGACGGCACCAAGGAATTCGTCAATCGCCGCACCGATTTCACCGTCAACATCGCGCTGGTGCGCCATGGCGTGCCGGAAGTCGGCGTCGTCTTCGCGCCCTGCACGGGACGGTTTTTCTCGGGCCGGCCTGGCAAGGCGGAGACGCTGGAGATCGACGGTGATTTCCACATCGTCGGCCGCCAGCCGATTTCCGTGCGCGAAGGGCGTGCCCCGCTCGCCGTCGTCGCCAGCCGCTCGCACAACACGCCGGAGACGGATGCCTTCATCCGCGATCTTGGCGCCGCCGAGATCGTCTCGGTTGGTTCGTCGCTGAAATTCTGCCTCGTCGCCGCCGCCGAAGCCGATGTCTACCCGCGCTTCGGCCGCACCATGGAATGGGACACGGCGGCGGGCGATGCGGTGCTGCGCGCCGGCGGCGGCATGACGCGCACACTGGACGGCCAGCCGCTCGTCTATGGCAAGCGCAACCAGGCGAGCGACACCGATTTCGCCAATCCGCATTTCATTGCCAGCGGCAAAGTCGCCACGCCAAGCTGATCATGATAGCGACTGCGAAGTCGTACCGCTTGGGTCTCCGTCGTCGCCTGCTCTGTATGATGCGGTCATTGATGCGTACTGAGGAGGGCGATATGAGAACCACACTGGCGATCGATGACGACGTCCTGATCGCGGCCAAGGCGATGGCCCGGCAGCAGGATCGCAGCGTCGGCGAGATCATCACCGATCTCGCCCGGCGCTCGCTGCGCCGCCCGCAAGCCGGCGGCGAGCGCAACGGGATTCCTCTGCTGTCGCCTCGGCCGGATGCACCTCCTGTCACGCTTGAGACGGTCAATGCCTTGCGTGAGGAGCTGCCATGACCTTGCTGCTCGATGTCAATTTGCTGATCGCGCTGATCGATCCTGGCCATGTTGCCCATGACGACGCGCATGGCTGGTTCGAAGTGACCGGTAACGCGGCATGGGCTACCTGATCCAATCACCGAAAACGGCGTCCTCCGCTTGCGCAAATCGTTACCAAGTTGCGAGCCCTGCATGGGCACAGTTTCTGGCCCGACGATGTGAGTCTGGTTGGCTCCGACGATATCGATGCGGCGAAAATCCAGACCTCAGCACAGGTCACCGATACCTATCTTCTTGCGCTCGCCAAGCGTGCGGCGGCCAACTTTACGAGCTTTGACCGCAAGTTGTCGGCGGCGGCCGTGAAGGGCGGGAAGTCTGCACTGCACCTGATTCCCACAAGGTAGACCGCCGAGCCCTTTCTGTCAGTATTACACCTCGGCAAAGGATCAGCCATTGAGCGCGTCCTTGATAGCTTTTGCAGGTGTGAACGCAGCGACCTGCGCCCGACCAAGACGGCATCCCCAAAGAGCTCGATGAAGCCGCCTTTGTCGACGGCGCCAGTCCATAGAACGTGATTACCGGTCTTGCCGCCCTGTCGCCCCGGCCTCGCGGTCACGTTGATCCTGACCTGGGTTTTTGCCTGGAATGAATACCTCCTCGCGGCCACGCTGACGAACGTCAATGCGCCTACCCCGAGAACCGGCCCTGTCGGAATACGTCACAACAACCGGGACAGTCTGGGGCATCATCGCGCTGGGACCGCGATCGGCCTACTGCTGGAGGGATACCGCCGAGATCGTGATCTCGCCCATGAGGCTCCTTAGGCCGCCGCGACGTGCGCCGAGTTCGAGCCGATATAGTTGCGGATCGTCTCGATGATGCGGTCCAGGTCGGCTTCGCTGAGATAGGCGTGCATCGGCAGGCAGAGGATCTGTTTCGGCAGCTTTTCCGAGACGACGAGGCCGGTCGGTGTGCGCGGATAGTCGCGATAGGCGACCTGCTCGTGCAACGGCTTCACATAGTAGATGACCGACGGGATGCCCTTTTCGCCGAGATGGACCTTCAGCCCGTCGCGCTTCGGCGTCTCGATGGCGTATTGAGCCCAGGCCGAGCGGCCGTGGCCCAGATTGCGCGATGCTTTCACGATGTCGCCGAGACCTTTGGCGTAGCGGTCTGCGACCGCCTGCCTTGCCACCATCTCTTCCTCGAGGATGGCGAGCTTCTCGATCAGGATCGCCGCCTGCAGCGTGTCGAGGCGCGAATTGATGCCGACGCGAACGTTGTCGTACTGCGTCTCACCTTTGCCGTGAAAGGCGAAGGATCTGAGCTTGTCGGCCAGCGCGGCATCATTTGTGAACATCGCGCCGCCGTCGCCATAGCAGCCGAGGGGCTTGGCCGGATAAAAGCTGGTCGAGCCGACATGGCCGAAGGCGCCGCACATGGTGCCGTCGGCCGAGCCGCCCATCGACTGGGCGGCGTCCTCGATCACCAGCAGGTTCTCGCGCTTGGCTATCGCCATGATCGCTTCATAGTCGGCGGCAAGGCCGAACAGATCGACCGGGATGATCGCCTTCGGCTTCAGCCGGCCTTCCTTCTTGATCATGTCGATCGCAGCCTCGAGGCTGGCGATGTCGATGTTGTAGGTATCTGGGTTGACGTCGACAAAGACGGGTTCGGCCTTGGCGAGCGCCACCACTTCGGCCGTCGCGGCGAAGGTGAAGCTCGGCACGAACACCGCATCACCTGGACCGATGCCGGCGGCAAACAGCGGCAGCAGCAGCGCATCGGTACCGTTGGCGCAGGCCACGACATGCTTGACGCCGACATAAGCCGCGAGCTTGTTCTCGAATTCGGCGACCTGAGGCCCGAGGATATAGCGGCCATCCTCGACGACACGGTCGATCGCGGCCTTCAGCCGGTCGCGGATTCGTTCGCGCTGCGCGCCAAGATCGATGAACTGCATGTCGGCCTCGATGGCTTCAAACCTGTTGGATCCTACTCTACGCGTCGGGATGGACGCGCATCGCTCCAATCAATAAATCGGCCCGCTGGTACCAGACTTGGCGCGGCTGAAAAAGCCGGCCACGGCCGAGGCGAATTGCGCAAGTGTCGCAGCCTGTTACCGTCTTTTGTCGGCGCATTGCCCGAGGAAGCCGGAAAATCCGGGCTTCAAGCGGCATTTTCAGCGCCATTTATCTCGCTGTTCCGGCCTTTGGAAACATAAAGTGATCGCCGGGCAGGGGTCTCCGGCTGGGTCTGGGACAGGCAATCAGGCGATTTCGTGCCGCCAGGGCGGGTTGGCGCCGGCCCGCGACACGGTCACTGCGGCTGCCTTCGAGCCGAGTTCCAACGCTTTGCGGATCGCGTCCTCGGGCAGGCTGCCGATCGCCGCCTTGGTGAGCAGGCCCTGCTCATGCAGTGAGGCGAGGATGCCGGCATTGAAGGTGTCGCCTGCGCCAACCGTGTCGACCACCTTCACCTTCTGCGGCACGACCGTGACCTTGTGCTCCTTGCTGTAGCCGACCGCGCCTTCACTGCCATGGGTAACGACGATCAGGCTGGGGCCGCGATCCAGCCAGTTGCGCACGACGTCCTCATGCGAGCCCGCCTCGTCGAACCAGTTGAGGTCCTCGTCTGATAGTTTGACGATGTCGGCCATCGCCATCATCTCGCGGATGCGTCTGAGATGCTTGGCCTTGTCCGGGATGAAATTCGGCCGGATGTTGGGGTCGAGCATCATCACCCGACTCCGGTGCTCGCGCCGCATGAACTCCTCATAGGCCGATCCCGCGGGCTCCGAGATCAGGCTGATGGCGCCGAACAGCATCGCCTCGATCTCGGCGCCCAGCTTCGGCAGGTCCTCGACGGTAAGCATGCGCCCGGCGGTGTTCTCGTCGTAGAATGTGTAGGTCGCCTGGCCGTTGGTGAGCCGCACGAAGGCAAGCGTTGTCGGTCTCGCCGAGGTGTGCGCGTAGGTGGAACTCACCTTGCTTGCTCCGAGCGCCTCGCGGAACTGGCCGCCGAACAGGTCGGAAGAGAGGCCGGAAAAGAAGCCTGCCGGGGCGCCCAGGCGTCCGAGCGCGATCGCCGTGTTGAACACGGCGCCGCCGACATAAGGCGCGAAGGCCGCTTCGCCTTCCGTCGTGGTGCGCGGCAGCATGTCGATCAGGGCTTCGCCACAGCAGAGGATCATTGCGTTTTTGTCTCCGGCGGATGGATCACGCCCTTGCGGATGATGATGTTGGCGTAGAG
>NZ_RZSC01000079.1:7444-15370 GCF_003998155.1 Mesorhizobium sp. M1E.F.Ca.ET.063.01.1.1 | reverse complement strand
GAGGTGAAGAGCCTGGCAAAAACCTTGTAGAGCGCGATGCGGTCGCTCGATGCCTTTGGGAAAACCTCGGTGTCGGCGATGATGGCTTCCAGCAACGCGGCGACCAGCGCATCACCGCTTTCCTGCGATCCCGAGACGGCGCGCGAGAAACGGCGCAGGAACGGGAGGTGAGGAGCGATGGTTGCGGATAGGCTCATATTCGACGTCTCCCTCAGATGTCGCGGTGCGTTGTAGGCCAGACTCGTCGCAAGCCCCGACAAACCAACGTGGGCTTTCTGAAAAAGTTCCGCTGGAGGTGGAACTAAATTAGGAAGCGGGCGTTTGGGCTTTTCGGGATGGGCAACCAGACAAACGTGCCGCTTGCGTTATGGTCTACGATTCTAGAGCGGTTCGAGTGCTGGAATTAGGGCGAATATGAAAGAAATGTCAAAGAATTCAAGAGCTGGCGCCGCGAGCAGGCACCGGAACGGGGGTGGCAATCCACTCGGGCCGAACTCCGAAATTGCCCGCAAACTCAAACAATATTACGACGAGCTGGTTTCCGATCAGGTGCCGGATCGATTCGCTCAGTTGCTCAGTCAACTGGAAAAGGCCGAACCCGCCGAGGAAAAGGATTGAGGCATGGCGGCGGTCTCCCAGAGCTTCAAGACCGAGCTGCTCGGTGCGATACCGAGCCTGCGCGCCTTTGCGGTGTCGCTGACGCAGAATGCCGACAAGGCCGATGACCTCGTCCAGGAAACCCTGGTCAAGGCGTGGGACAAGCATGAGAGCTTCCAGCCCGGCACCAACCTCAAGGCCTGGCTTTTCACCATCCTGCGCAACGAGTTCTATTCGCAGATGCGCAAGCGTGGCCGCGAGGTGCAGGACAGCGACGGCATCATGACCGCCAGGCTTGCCGTTCACCCGGCGCAGCACGGCCAACTCGACCTCAAGGACTTTCGCGGCGCGCTGGAACAGCTGCCGGAGGATCAGCGCGAAGCCATCATCCTGATCGGCGCGTCCGGCTTCTCCTACGAGGAGGCGGCCGAGATCTGCGGCTGCGCGGTCGGCACGATCAAGAGCCGGGTCAGCAGGGCTCGCGCGAGACTGCAGGAAATTCTGAAGATCTCCGGCGAGGACGAATATGGTCCCGATGCGATTTCGGCGCAGGTGACCGGCTCAAACGCAGCCTGACAGTGACGCCCGGCAGCATGCTCAACCGCTCCAACTATTTATTTTTAAGCCATTCCGGACGGAAAACCGTTACACACTTTTCCTGAAATTGCTCTAGCCGGCGATGTCGTCAAGCCGCCTTCGTGCGTCCGCAAGCGAGCGCCACGGCCTCGATCAGATCGTCCCCCGAATAGGGTTTGGCGACCAGCCGGATTTCCGGAAAGGAGCTCTCGATCTCGTCCGCGTCCGAATGACCGGAGGCAAAAACGAACGGAACGCCCCCGCCACGCAGTCGCGCGGCGAAGCCGAGTGTCGAGACACCTCCAAGCATCAGGTCGACGATGGCCGCGTCAAACCACGACAGCCCATCCCGCTGGTCGATTTCGGCCAGATCGCGGACAACCACAACGTCGGCCGCCCCATGGTCACGGCATAGCTGTTCGACATCCATTGCGATAAGAAACTCATCCTCCAGGACCAGAATACGCAATCCGTCTAGCAATGAAGGCACGTAGCGGCGACTCCTACAATCGCCAGCAGTCATGCGCGGTATTTGCCGGTATGTCATTTAAAAAAGACATGACCGGGAGTGCATCTTCGTGATCGGCGGAACCTCGATCCGCCTGGAACGTTTTCAACTGCCCAATCAGGGCAGGGGTTTCGGAGAGGGGTCGAAATGCCCAGCAGAGCACACGTTCCGTTCCCGACCGCCAATATCCCTGCGAGAAATGTCCGCTGCGGCCGCTGCCGGCCTTTCGCCCGTTCGAAAGCCAGGAACGGTTGTCCGACGTGCGGCGGCAAATCCTCGACTATTCCATGCCGGGCGATCTCATCGGTCTGCAGGGGAGGGCATTTTGACTGCTGTCAATGCCCCCGCCGCCCGGTCTTGGTAAGGAGCGGTCCAAGTTCGGAACTCTTGATGTATATCGAGCGTTGAAAGTTAGAAAACACAAGGAGTTAAGCAATGGCGCCCGCCGCAGGCAAAACCGCAACAGACGCTCCCTCCAACTCCGATCTCGAAGCCGATATTCGGCAGTTGCGCGCCGATATCGAGGAGCTCACCAGGCAATTGGCCAAGACCGGGGAGCACGGCTATGGCGCGGCGCGCCATGCCGCCTCCGAGGGGGTCGAACACCTGCGTGCCCAGGGTGAAGCGGCATTCGAAAGCGTGCGCGGCAGCGCCCAGGATATCGAAGCGCAGCTCATCGCCACCGTTCGCGAAAAGCCGGTGACGTCGCTGGCGATTGCCGCCGGCGTCGGCTTTCTGTTCGCACTGCTCTCCCGCCGCTAGCCGCAGATGGGGACGCTGATTTCCCTGATCTCGGCCATTGCCTCGGGTGAGGCGACGGCCGCCTTGCAGAGAGCGCGTGTGGCGGCAATCCTCTATGGGATTGCCGCCATTCTTGCCCTGTGCGGCATCGGCTTCCTTGTCGGCGCCGCCTATATCTGGCTGGCCGCGCGCTACGGACCATTGGCGACCAGCCTCGGCTTCGGCATCGGCTTCCTGCTGATTGCCGGGCTCATTCTGGTGATCCACAAGATGACGACCGGCATGCGAGCCAAGCGTCGCGCGCGCCGGCGCAAGGCCGACATGACGGCGGTTGGGCTCACCGCGGCGCTTGCGCTGCTCCCGGCGCTTGCCAAGAGCAAGAGTGGCCTGGGCACCATTGTCGCGCCCGCGATCGCGCTCGTCGCCTACGCCATCTACCGCGAGAATGTGAAGGTCAAGCCTCAAGACCCGGATCCCGGCGAAGCGCCGTAGGCCGGAGCATTGCGGGAAAAGCGCGGGTCCGGCAACTTGACCGCGTTGCTGCCCGCCAATCCCCACGCCTGACAGGCGGCGGCGGCCTACCGTTGCCGAATCGCGTCATTGGACAGGGAACCTTCGCGGAAAGGGCCCGTTACCCGATCATGCCGTACCCGAAGCGCCCGCCGCCATACGATATGAAGGCCAACAATGACCAAGATCGTTCCTGAAGACAAAGCCCGCCAGGGGCACTGGGGCTGGCACGCGCTCAGGATCCTCGTCGCCGGGCTGTTGCTGGCCTTGATCGCCTGGGGTGCGGCCGAGATCTATGGCGAGTTGATCAAGAGCCCGATGACCGATCAGAGCGCGCCTCAGGCGCCGGCGGCCGGGCAGAAACCCATGCAGGGCGGCTGAGCGCCCCATCACGCCGCCTTGGCCCGCGCATTGCTTGCCGGAACCAATACGTTCAACGCGCCGGGAAGAATCTCGACCACCGTCTCGCGCTCCAGCCTGACCAACTCGCCATCCACGACCGCGCTGAACTTCTTCGTTGGTGAATGGATCTTGAGGATGGCTCTGTCGGCCTGGTGGATTTCGATATGTTCGCTGTCGCGCCATCGGCCGCGCAGCATGTCGAGCAGCAGTTTCGCCAGATGGTAACGTCTGCGCGCGACGCTGACATAGATGCCAAGCACGCCACCCGCCGGATTGTCCGCATAAGGCAGATGGCCCTCGCCGAACAGATTGTTGCTGATGCCGATGCCGGTCGTGCGGGTGACGATCTCAGCGTTGCCGATGCTCAAGGTCACTTTGAGCGTGCGTGGGTTCTTGATCGTTGCCCATCCCGCGCGAACGGAGGCCCGCATCTTTCCCAGCCGCGAGCCGAAATCCATGGTCTCCCGAAGCTGCACCATCCTGACATGCATGCCGATCGAAAACTGATGCACGAAGGGCCGGCCATTGACGCTGGCCATGTCGACGGCCGTCACCTCGCCCGTGGCAAAGGATTGCAGCGCCGCATCCAGCGTCTGCGGGATGCCAAGGCCACGCGCGAAGAGATTCATCGTGCCGGCCGGCAATATGGCCAAAGCTTTCTTCTTGTTCATGAGAAGGGATGCCGCCCGCGACACGGTGCCGTCGCCGCCTCCGGCGATCACGACGTCGACGTTCCGCTTCGCTACGGCCTTTTCCAAGGCCGCGCCGATTTCGCGGCCGGCAACGATATCGACCTGAACCGAATGGCCTGCCGCTTCCAGCGTCCGTCGCAGGCGATCGGCAAAGGCTGGAACATCGGCCGTGCGCAGCGTGCCGCTGTCCTGGTTCAGCACCGCAGCAAACCGCATGCCCCGCTCCGTTCTTGGGCCGGAAATGAGCCCAGCCGCAGGCTGAACGGAAAGGATCGCCAAAGGTTCCGCGTACCGGGAAGCGCGGGCCGCGCTGTTGGAACAACGCTCCGCTCACGACGTTGTGAAGTTGTGGAATACTGCCGCATCTGACTTGCCTGGCAGAGCCGGTGGCGGATGCGGCGCATACCAAATCAGGCACGAGGAGAGACGATCATGATCCGCACTCTTTTTGCGACGACCGCGCTTGCAACGCTGGTTGCAACCGGTGCCTTCGCCCAGACAGCAACGCCGGCACAGCCGCCTGCCGCCGAAAACCCGGCTCCCGTGATCCGCTCGGATGGCGCCTTGATGACCAACATTATCGGCGAATCCGTCTATAACGGCACCGGTGACGACGCCCAAGACATCGGCAAGGTCGATGATGTCGTCTTCGACGCAAGCGGCAAAGTGAAGTCCGCGATCATCGGTGTCGGCGGCTTCCTTGGCGTCGGCACCAAGGACGTGGCGTTCGACTACAGCAAGATGGAATGGGCCGAGAAGAACGGCGACCGCTGGCTGGTGGCCAAGACAACCAAGGACGAGCTCAATGCCCAGCCGGCATTCGACCGCAAGCCCTACGATCCGGCCCCGGCACCGTCGGCCGACGCCACGCAGCCTTCAACCACGGACACGGGTGGAGCCCAGAAGCCGGTGGACCTCAACGCCAAGCCGGCTGAGCCGGTGAAGAAGGCGGAAGGCAATCTCGCCACCAACATCATGGGCGAGTCCGTCTATAACGGCACCGCGGACGACGCCCAGAAGATCGGCGACGTGAAAGACATCGTGCTCGCCAAGGACGGCAAGGCCGAGTCGCTCGTGATCGGCGTCGGCGGCTTCCTCGGCATCGGCACGAAGAACGTCACCTTCGATTTCGCCAAGGCAAAGTGGGCGGAGAAGAACGGGGACCGCTGGCTGGTTGCCGAGACGACGAAGGAGGAGCTCCAGGCGCAGCCGGACTTCAACCGCAAGGCTTACGATCCGGCACCGGCGCCGGCCACCGCGGCGTCGAACAATGCTCCGGCGACGACCACGCCCGCCGTGGCATCGTCCGACACAACGGCCGGCAAGGAAGCCAAGCCTGCGCAGACAACCGCTGAAAACAAGGCGCCCGCACCTGCGGCGAGCACCGCGGAGAACAAGCCGGCGGACTCCGGCACGTCCGCAACCGACACCACGCAGACAGCCTCGATCGACAAATCGACGCTGACTGAGATGCCGATGGGCAACATCCGGGGTGACGACCTGAAGGGCGCGACCGTCTATGGCGCCAACGACGCCAAGATCGGTACGATCGGCGATGTCGTGCTGACGCCGGACAACAAGCCGGATGCGGTGATCGTCGACGTCGGCGGCTTCCTCGGCATCGGCGCCAAGGAAGTGGCGGTCGGCATGGACAAGCTCAAATTCATGACCGACAAGGACGGCAAGAAATATCTCTACACCAACTTCACCAAGGAAGAGCTGCAGGCGCAGGCGGCCTATGACAAGAGCAGTTATGCCGCCAACCGTGATAAGCAGCGGATGATATTGAAGTAGGCAGTAGGCAGTAGGCAGTAGGCAGTAGGGGTACGCTTCTCAACAGCTTCCCCTATTGCCTATTCCCTACTGCCCAACTCACGTGGCCGACCACGCCATCTTCCGTCAGCTCCGCCAGCGCCAGCGACTGGTCGAGATGCCTGGCGCGCCAGGCGAGCAACTTCTCGGCGAATTCCAGGCGCGCCGGCAGGTAGGCGGGATCGTCCGCGACGTTGCTCAGCTCGCCTGGATCCTTCGTGAGATCGAACAGTAGTGGCGGCAGGCCGCCGCCGAAATGGACATATTTGAAGCCGCTCGTGCGCAGGACGGCCAGATTGCAATCGCGCGAGCCGATGCCGAAATGCCGCTCGGCTTCGCCGCCGAAGACCGAGCGGAAATCGAACTCCCAATGCGCGGCGTCGCGCCAGTCCGCCGGCTGCTTGCCGTCGAGCCAGGGCGCCAGCGACCTGCCGTCGAGCTGCGGCTCCGGTCCGGCGCCGATCAATTCGAGCAAGGTCGGAAAGATGTCGACGGCCTCGGTGAACCGGTCGACGACCGAACCGGCCACTGCTCTCTTGTGTGGGTCGCGGATGATCAGCGGAATGTGGTAGCTGGCGTCGAAATAGCCGCCTTTGCCGAGCATGAAATGGTCGCCCATCATCTCGGCGTGGTCGGAGGTGAGCACGATGATTGTGTCGTCCCAGGCGCCGGCCGCTTTCACGGCCTGCCAGATGCGGCCGAGCTGCGCATCGACCTCCGAGACCATGCCGTAGTAGATCGCGCGGATGCGGCGGAAGTTTTCGTCACCCCAATCCGCCACCTTGCCCTGGGCGCCGGGAATGAATTTTGTCCGCATCTGGCAATCGAGATCGTAGGCGAGATAGGGATGGCTTCCCGCTTCGGCCTGCCAATCCGCCGCCCGCCGGAAAGCGGGCCCGTCGGCCGGATCGTACATGGCGTTATACGGTTCCGGGACGATGAAGGGCGGGTGCGGGCTGATGAAGGAGATATGCGCGAACCATAGCGCGCCCTGCTCCTGCTCGCCAAGCCAGCGGATGAATTCGCCAGCGAGGAAAGCGGTCGGCGTCTGGTCCTTCGAATAGACCGGCGGCGCGTTGGTCACATCGCCACTGGCCTCGCCTTGCTCGCCCGCCGGGCGATGGATGCCAGGGCTGCCGACGCTGGCGTCGATGCCTTGCGCGCTGAGCCAGGACAGCCACTGCTTCTGGTGCTCGGGCAGGAACTGCCGCACGGTGAAGCCGGGCAGCACACCTTCATAGCTGCGCAGGCGAGGATCGCCTGCGGAGAGCTGGCGAGGATCGGGCGAGACATCCGTGTAGCCGAACAGCGCCGGATCATAACCAGCCGTGCGGGCCGAGAGCGCGATATTGCCGTGCCGGGTATCGAGCGGCGAGCCGTTGCGGCAGACGCGGTTGTTCATCTGGTAGAGGCCGGTGTAGAGGCAGGCGCGCGCCGGCGAGCAGGGCGCCGCGCCGCCATAGTGGCGCCGGAACAGAACGCCCTCGGCGGCAAGCGCGTCCGCGTTCGGCGTTTTCACCACCGTGTGGCCGGCGGCCGACAGGCAATCGCCGCGCCACTGGTCGCAGGTGATGAGGAGAACATTCGGGCGGCTCACTCGGTTGTTCAAAAATCTTCTCCTCAGGCAGGCTGCCGCTCATGGAGCCGAAATTTGCGAGTGTTGCAAGCTGCGGCAGTTCATGGAACGTGAACGCATACGAGATGATCGTTCATCTTTATGATACAGTCCATTCTGTGTTTGGCCGCTTTGCCGTTGGCGGGGCTATCCTCATATTGGCGTGGACAGCGGCGAGGGCCGCAAAAGGACAAGGGAAGGAGCAACACCATGCTCAATCAGATCAAGGGCCTGCATCACGTCACCTCGATGGCGAGCGATGCGCGCCGGAACAATGAATTCTTCACCAAGAAGCTCGGCCTGCGCCGGGTCAAGAAGACGGTCAATTTCGACGCGCCCGACGTCTATCACCTCTACTATGCCGACGAAGTCGGCACGCCGGGCTCGGTGATGACCTATTTCCCGTTCCCCGATATCGGCAAGGGCCGGCAAGGCGTCGGCGAGGTCGGCACCACCGTCTTCTCGGTGCCGGA
>NZ_RZSC01000079.1:0-7434 GCF_003998155.1 Mesorhizobium sp. M1E.F.Ca.ET.063.01.1.1 | reverse complement strand
GGAAGGCACGCTCGCCTATTGGGAAAAGCGCTTCGCCGACGAAGGCGTGGGCAACGTCGCCCGCACGGAAAGCTTCGGCGAGAAGCGTCTCGCCTTCACCGGCCCTGACGGCGACAGTTTCGCGCTGGTCGAGGACAAGGCCGACAGCCGCGCGCCCTGGGTGAAGGGCGGCGTTCCCGGCGATGAAGCGATCCGCGGCTTCCACTCGGTCGCGCTCAGGCTGAAGGACGGCGGCGCCACCGAGGAGCTGTTGAAGTTCATGGGCTATGAGGAGGTCGACAAGTCCGGCAACATCCGCCGGCTGGCGATCAAGAACGGCAACGGTGCCGACATCGTCGACATCGAATCGCTGCCGGGCGCGGGCTTTGCCAATCTCGGCGCCGGCTCGGTGCATCATGTCGCCTTCGCGGTCGAGGATCGCGCCAAACAGCTCGAAGTGCGCAAGGCGCTGGTCGACACGGGTTATGGCGTGACGCCGGTCATCGATCGCGATTACTTCTGGGCGATCTATTTCCGTACCCCGGGCGGCGTGCTGTTCGAGGTGTCCACCAACGAGCCGGGCTTCGACCGCGACGAGGACACCGCGCATCTCGGCGAGGCGCTGAAGCTGCCGATGCAGCATCGGCATCTGAGATCCTATCTCGAGCAGCACCTGCAGAAGCTGGAAGACTGAAAGCCATGAGCAAGGACGCTTACATCCACAAAATGCTGCCCGGTTCGCCGGGCAGTCCGCTGCTCTTCGTCCTCCACGGAACCGGGGCCGACGAGAACCAGCTTCTGTCCTTCGGCCGTGAGCTGCTGCCTTCGGCGACCGTCGTGTCGCCGCGCGGCGACGTGTCGGAACAGGGCGCTGCCCGCTTCTTCCGCCGCACCGGCGAGGGCGTCTACGACATGGACGATCTCGCGCGGGCGACGGCCAAGATGGCGGGCTTCGTCAAGGCGCATGTCGAGGCGGCAAAGCCCTCGGCGGTGTTCGGGCTCGGCTATTCCAACGGCGCCAACATCCTGGCCTCGCTGGTGTTCGCCGAGCCGACCCTGTTCGATGCCACGGCGCTGATGCATCCGCTCATCCCGTTCGAGCCTCAGGTGAAGGGCAGCCTTGCCGGCCGCCGCATCCTGATCACGGCCGGCAGGCGCGATCCGATCTGTCCGCCGAACCTGACCACGCGGCTGGAGGCCTATTTGCGCGCCGACGGGGCCGATGTCACAGTGGAATGGCACGACGGCGGGCACGAGGTGCGGCCGAATGAAAGCGAAGCGGCGCGGCGGCTCTTCGGCTTCGCGCCGGCCGCCGAAGGAGGCAAGAACAATGGCTGACCAATTGCCCGAGATCGAACTCGAGGACCATGGCTCCAAGGGGCGCTACGTGCTGCGCGGTCCCGGCGGCGCCGAGGCCGAGATGACCTTCACCAAGATCGGCGAGCACCAGCTCATCATCGATCACACCGAGGTGCCGGACGTCTTCCGCGGCCAGGGCGCCGGGCTTCGGCTCGTCACCCGCGCCGTCGAGGACGCGCGCGCCGCCGGCAAGAAGATCATCCCGCTCTGCCCCTTCGCCAACGCCCAGTTCCGCCGCCATCCGGAATGGGCGGACGTGCTGAAGCAGTAAGCGCGGCGTTCCCTTCTCCCCTTGTGGGGTGAGCAGCCGGTTCGTCGAAGACGAATTCATCGTGCCAGTGGCACGATGAAAGGCCGGCGAACGCCGGGACGCTGCGAAGCAGCGGGGACCCGGCAGGGTGGATCGGCCACCCCCGGCCCTTCGCTGGCTCAGGGCGTTCGAAGCTCGAAAAGCCAAGCAATTGGCTTTTCGTCCGCTACGCGGACCGCTTCTCACCCCACGAGGGGAGAAGGAAGAGGCCCAGCCACAAACGCGAACACGCCTCTGGCATTTGCGCAGTTCGGCCATCTTGCCTAAGTAGACAGTTCGTTCGGACGAAACCTCCGTCCCGCCTGTCACCGAATTGAATGGCTTCCCTGATGACCGAAACCGACCTCATCCCCGTTTTCGACGGCCACAACGACACGCTGCTTCGGCTCTACCAGTCGAAGGAAGCGGATGTCGAAAAGCTGTTCATCGAAGGGACGCCGGGCGGCCATATCGACCTGCCGCGCGCCAACAAAGGCGGCTTTGCCGGCGGCATGTTCGCGATCTTTCCGCCGCCGGTCGAAAAGACCAAGCGCAGCGCCGTGCCGCCGGCGCCGAGCGACGACGAACCTCTGCCGCCGGAACTGCCGCGCGCCGAGGCGATCACCTCCACCATCGGCATGGCCTCGATCCTGTTCAGGCTGGAGCGCGCCGGCGCGCTGACCGTCTGCCGCAGCGCCGGCGATATCCGCGAGGCGATGGCGAAGGGCTCGATCGCGGCGGTCTTCCATATCGAAGGCGTCGAGGCGATCGACCCGGAGCTCACCATGCTCGACGTGTTGCACGCCGCCGGCCTGCGCTCGCTGGGCATCGTCTGGAGCCGTCCTAACGCTTTCGGCAATGGCGTGCCGTTCCGCTTCCCCTCCTCGCCCGATACCGGGCCTGGCCTCACCGATGCCGGCAAGGCGCTGGTCAAGGCCTGCAACCAGCTCAGGATCATGATCGACCTCTCGCATCTTAACGAGAAGGGTTTTCGTGACGTGGCGGCGCTCAGCGATGCGCCGCTGGTCGCGACCCATTCCAACGTGCATGCGATCTGCGGCCATTCGCGCAACCTGACCGACTGGCAGCTCGGCGCGATCCGCGAGTCGGGCGGCATGGTGGGCCTGAACTTTGCGACCGGCTTCCTGCGCGAGGACGGCCGCATGAATGCCGACACCGGCCTCGACATCATGGTGCGCCACATCGATTCGCTGCTGCAGGCGCTCGGCGAGGACGGCGTCGGCCTTGGCTCCGATTTCGACGGCGCGATGATCCCGGCGGTGATCGGCGACGTTGCCGGCCTGCCCAAGCTCATCGGCGCGCTCGCCGCGCGCGGCTTCGGACGCGCGCTGATCGAGAAGATCGCCTATCGCAACTGGTTGAATGTGCTCGAGAGAACCATAGGGTAGGACTACGCCTACTGCGCGTAGCCGATGCGCTTCAGCCATTCCTTGTCGACGCCGCGGTCGCGGATGATCGGCAAGGGGTCCTCGTGGTCGAGCCTCGCGCAGATGCGGTAGACCTCGAGCGTCTCGGCGTTCATCTCGCCGCGTTTGAAGAAATACATCGCCGCCGCGTAGCGGGTGCGGCCGGACCCCATCTCGCCGAGCGGCGTGTTGACCAGCTCCCACTGCTCGGCGGCTTCCGCCTCCGCCTCGTCCGCTTCGCTTGCCATTTTAGAAATCCGCCGGCGGGTTGGCGGTGCGGCGGTCGAGCCTGATGAAGGGCCGCGGCACGATCTTCGCCCGCTTCATCAGCTTCTGGTACTGCAATTCGCGCATGGCATAGATCTCGACCCAGAGGTCGTCGACGATCGTGTCGCCATAGGGCCTCTGCAACGAGGCGATGGCGATGTTGCGCTTGGCCATGGGCGACCACATCGCCGCGCTCACCAGCCCGACCTCCTGGCTTTTGCGATAGTAGACGATGGCATGCTCGGCCGGGATGTTGCCTTCGATCTCCAGCCCGACCAGCACGTGACGCAGCCTGCGCTTGGCCCTTGCTTCCAGGATGGCGCGGCGGCCGTTGAAGTGCCTCATCTCCGGATCGACCATGAAGCCGAGGCCGATCTCGTCCGGCATGCGCAGCCGGTCGGCGCGGATGGCATGCTCGGCGGTGGTGAAGTCGGCATTGGCGACGATCAGCCCGGCTTCGAGCCGGGCGCGGTTCAGCGCCGTGTAGCCGATGGCGCGGATGCCGCGCAGCTCGCCGGCCGCCATCAGCCGGTCCCACAGGCTCAGCGCCTTGCCGGCAGGCACGAACAGCTCATAGCCGAGGTCGCCGGTGAAGCCGGTGCGCGAGATGGTGACGGCTGCGCCGTCATGCGCGAACTCGGCGAGGTCGAAGACCTTCAGCCGTTCGACGCCGGCGAAGCCCGCATCGCGCAGGATGGCGAAGGAGGTGGGACCCTGCAGCGCCAGCCCGGCGACGGCCTCGGTCTCTTCCTCGACGATGACGTCGTAGCCTATTGCGCTGTCGAGCAGCCAGGGCAAATGCCGCTCCTGCGAGCACAGCCGGAAGCGCGTCGGCGACAGCCGGAACAAGGTGCCGTCGTCGAGCACGAAACCCTCGTCGTCGCACCAGGCGGTGTAATGGACACGGCTGGGCTTCAGCCTGGTCACGTCGCGCAGCGTGACGCGGTCGAGATAAGCTTCGGCGTCGGGGCCCTCGATCCGGTATTTGGTCATCGGCGAGATGTCGAACAGTGCTGCCTGGCTGCGGATGGCGAAATATTCGAGCTCCTCGTCCCACAGCGAATGCGGCGCGCGGTAGCCGGCCCAGTTGTACCAGTCGTTCTTCAGTGCCAACGCGTCGATGCGTGGCTGGAAGGGCGTGTCGTGCCGGAGCGTGCGGAAGTGGGATTGTGCCAGGGTGCGGGCGGTCGATGGCTTGATGGAGGAATGATGATTCATGATGGCGTTCCTTCGCGCCCCCCTCTGTCCTGCCCTTCCTCCGCAGCAGCTGCGCTGCAGCTTCGGAGGGTGGACCGGACATCTCCCCCACAAGGGGGGAGATCAGCCGTGCCAATCTCGAACGTTGGAAAAGGGGGCGCCGCCGGGCGAAGCTGCCAATCTCCCCCCAAGTGGGGGAGATGTCCGGCAGGACAGAGGGGGGCGCCGTAGAGTGCGACTTCAGCGATTTGCAAAAACATCCCTAGGCCCTCATCGCGATGATGCGGCGCGCGGCGTTGAGGCCGGGCGCGCCGGAGATGCCGCCGCCCGGATGCGAGCCGGCGCCGGCAAGGAACAGGCCTTCGAGCGGCGTGTCGTAGCCCGACCAGCCAGAGACGGGCCGCGACATCAGCATCTGGTCGGCCTGCAATTCGCCGTGGTGCCAGTGGCCGCCGGGCATGCGGTAGCGCGCCTCGAGGTCGGCCGGCGTCAAAAGCTCGGCATGGCGCACCGTCGCGCCGATCCCCGGAGCATAGGCTTCGAGCTGCGCCATGATCGCCTTGAGGAATTGCGGCTTGCCGGCGGTCCAGCCCTCTCTCAGCGCATAGGGCGCGTATTGCACCGCGGCCGAGAGCACGCAGGCGCCGGATGGCGCCAGCGTGGGATCGGCGAGGCTCGGCAGCGTGATCTCCATCACCGGCTCGGGTGAGAACTCGCCATATTTGGACGGGTTGAAGGCGCGCTCGACATGGTCGGGCGAAGGGGCGATGACCAGCCGGCCCTTGGGGCCAGCGGCGTCGACGCCGGTGAATTGCGGCGGCCGGTCGAGCGCCAGATGGAGCTTTGCCGCGTCGCCCTTCATGCGGATGTTCCTCACCTTGCGAACAAAGCCGGTGTCGACCTCGCGCGGCCCGACGAGATCGAGGATCGTCGTTGCCGGGTTGATTGCGGAGACGACCGTCTTGGCCCGCAGCGTCTCGCCGCCTTGCGTGACGACGCCGACGGCGCGGCCCTTTTCGACGATGACCTTGGCGACCGGCGAGGTTTGGCGGATCGAGACGCCAGCCTTTTCTGCGGCCGAGCGGATGGCGGCGACGACGGCGCCCATGCCGCCTTTCGGTAGTATCTGCGCGCCGGCAAGGCCGCCGATCTCGCCGCCCAGCCGGTAGTAGAGGCCGAGCAGCGAGGTCGGCGAGCGCGGACCGAGATGGCTGCCGAGCGTCGCATCGAAGGCGAGCAGACCCTTCAGCCTGTCGTCCGAAAGCTGCTCGTCGAGCAGGTCGCAGACGTTCATCAAGAGCACGCGCAGGAAGTCGCGCATATCTTCCTTGCCGAGCCGCTTCAGCGCCAGCGCGGTCTGGCCGAGCCCGGTCATCTCGGCGAGCGACATGCCGGCAGGGTCCGGCGGCCGGCGCGACAGGAAAGGCTTCAGCACACCGGCATAGCGCAGCAACTGCGCGCGCAGATCCCTCCAGGCGGACTGCTCCGACGGGGTGGCGCCGGTCAGCACCTCGCCATAGGCGCCGTGCAGCACCAGCGGGCCGTCCTTCGACAGCGCGACCGAGGGTACGAAATCGCCGCGCTCAACCTTCAGCCCATGGCGTTCCAGCTCCAGTGTCTTCACCACATCGGGATGCAGCCGATTGAGCAGATGGGCGACCGCGGAGACGCGGAAGCCGGGCGCGAATTCCTCGGTGCGCGCCGCGCCGCCGACATCGTTGCCGGCCTCGAGCAGCAGCACCTTGCGGCCCGACTTTGCCAGCATGGCGGCGGCGACAAGGCCGTTGTGGCCGCCGCCGATGACGATGGCGTTCCAATTCACTTCAGATGACGTCATGGGCCGGGCTCATATGCAGGGTTGGCTTGGCAAGATCGCGCAGGATCTCGGTGGCGGCGTTGCGTCCGGGCGCGCCCATGACGCCGCCGCCCGGATGGGTGGAGGAGCCGCACATGTAGAGTCCGCCAACGGGGGAGCGGTATTGCGCGTAGCCCGGCACCGGGCGGTTGAAGAGCAACTGGTCGAAGGTGAGCTCGCCCTGAAAAATGTTGCCTTCGGTGAGGCCGACCTCGGCCTCGATCTCGCGCGGCGTGCGCACTTCCATATGGACGATGCGGTCACGGAAGCCGGGCGAATATTGTGCGATCTGCGCAATCACGCTCTCGGCGAAGCCGCCGCGGTCGGCGTCCGTCCAGTCGCGGCCGTCTATCCTGGGCGGCGCATATTGGACGAAGCAACTCATGAAATGCTTGCCGGGCGGTGCCATGGTCGGGTCGAGCGTGGTCGGGATCACCATGTCGAGGAAGGGATCGACCGACCAGCGTCCGGCCTTCCAGTCGTCATAGGCGCGCTCCATGCGCTCGATGGAATCGGTGAAATGCATGTCGGCGCGATAGACCGGCGAATCCTTGGGCAAGGCCGGGAATTCGGGCAGCGAATCCAGCGCGATGTTGACCTTGCCGGACGAGCCGCGGATTTTGAAATTCCGGACACGGCGCAGGAAGATGTCGGGCAGCTCCTTTTCCTCGACCAGCTTCAGGAAGGTGCGCTTGACGTCGGCGTTGGAGACGACGAGCTTCCCGTAAATCTCCTCGCCGCCGGCAAGCACGACGCCCTTTGCCTTGCCGTTCCTGATCAGCACATGGTCGACTTCGGCGCCGGTGCGGATGGAGCCGCCGGAGGCCTTGAAGGAGGCGGCGAGCGCCTTGGTGACGGCGCCCATGCCGCCGCGCGCATAGCCCCAGGCGCCGACCGAGCCATCGACCTCGCCCATATAGTGGTGGAGGAGCACATAGGCCGTGCCGGGCGACATCGGCCCGAGCGCGGTGCCGATGATGCCGGAGAGCGCGAAGTTCGCCTTGATGACGTCGGTCTCGAAATATTCGTCGAGGAAGTCGGAGATCGACATCGTCCAGAAG
>NZ_RZSC01000799.1:0-2606 GCF_003998155.1 Mesorhizobium sp. M1E.F.Ca.ET.063.01.1.1 | reverse complement strand
GTTCTAGTATCGAAGGATGAGCATCCCCGCGTGGGCACGACCATCGAGGCGCTGGCCAAGCTGCCGACGCCATTTCGCCAGGGTGGCACAGTCACCGCCGGCAATGCCTCCGGCGTCAACGACGGCGCCGCCGCCCTCATCGTCGCCTCGGAAGCAGCGGCGAAGAAGCATGGCCTGACGCCGATCGCCCGCATCCTCGGCGGTGCCGTCGCCGGTGTCGCGCCACGCATCATGGGCATCGGCCCGGCGCCGGCCACCAAGAAGCTCTGCGCCCGTCTTGGCTTGACGCCCGACCAGTTCGACGTCATCGAATTGAACGAAGCCTTCGCCTCCCAAGGCATTGCCGTGCTCCGCCAGCTCGGAGTTTCCGAGACGGCGGAGCATGTCAACCCCAACGGCGGCGCCATCGCGCTCGGTCATCCGCTCGGCATGTCCGGCGCACGCATCACCGGAACGGCGGCGCTGGAGCTCGGCGAGCGAGGCGGCAAGCTGGCTTTGGCCACCATGTGCATCGGCGTCGGTCAAGGCATCGCGATCGCGCTTGAGCGGGTCTGACGGCTTCCGCCGATCAATAGGGAAGGCCGACGTAGTTTTCGGCGAGCGCCGTAGAAGCCGCCTTGGAATGCACGAGATAGTCGAGCTCGGCTTCCTGGATGCGCTGGCCGAACTCGCCCGTCTCGGGAAAGCGGTGCAGGATCGTCGTCATCCACCAGGAGAAGCGCACCGCTTTCCACACACGCGCCAGCGCCTTGGCTGAGTAGGCGTCGAGCCCGGCTTCCGACCTGCCGGAGTAGAATTCGCGAAGCCCGGCAAAGAGATAGCGCACGTCGCTGGCAGCGAGGTTGAGACCCTTGGCGCCGGTGGGCGGCACGATATGGGCGGCGTCGCCGACCAGGAACAGCCTGCCGAAACGCATCGGTTCGGCGACGAAGGACCGCAGCGGCGCGATCGACTTCTCGAAGGACGGCCCGGTGGTGACGGCGGCCGCCGTCTGCGGCGGCAGGCGGCGCCTAAGTTCATCCCAGAAGCGGTCGTCCGACCAGGCCTCGACGCGCTCATCGGCGGGAACCTGCACATAGTAGCGGCTGCGGTGCGGCGAGCGCATCGAGCACAGCGCGAAGCCCCGCTCGTGATTAGCATAGATCAGTTCGTGATCGGCCGGCGGCACCTCCGCCAGCACGCCCAGCCAGCCGAACGGATATTGCCGCTCGAAGGTCTTCAGCGCGTTTTCCGGCACCGATCTGCGGCTGACGCCATGATAGCCGTCGCAGCCGGCGATGAAGTCGCAATCGATGCGATGCGCAGCCCCATCCTTGTCGTAGGTGACGAAAGGCGATACCCCGCCAAAATCGTGCGGCGCGACGTTCGCCGCTTCGTAAACGGTGACGAGCCCCGCCGCCTCCCGCTTGTCCATCAAGTCGTGCGTCACCTCGGTCTGCCCGTAGACGGTGACGTGCTTGCCGCCGGTCAAGCCCGTGAGGTCGATACGATGCAGTCGCCCGCCGAAGGCAAGCGAAATGCCCGCATGCGGCAGGCCTTCGGCATGGAGCCTGTCCGCGGCGCCCGCCTCGCCGAGCAGATCGACCGTGCCCTGCTCAAGCACGCCGGCGCGCACCCGGCCGAGCACATGCTCGCGGCTCGACCGCTCCAGGATGATCGTCTCGACGCCGATGGTGGCAAGCAACTGGCCGAGCAAGAGGCCGGACGGTCCGGAGCCGATGATGGCGACCTGCGTGCGCATTAGATCCCTTCACACATGTCATTCTCCCAAAACCGCAGCGCACTTTGGGCGACATGCGTTAGTGGCCGATGCTCTCGATCCGACCGGCAAGCTCGGCGGCGAGCCTGAGCGCGGCTGCCGTCGCCACCACCATCTGCGGCAGGATGAGCCATTCCAGTGTCCAGGCCGCGCCCGAGCGTTCCTGCTCGTGCACCAGCGCCTGATGCACGCCGGAAAGCTGCGTGGCGCTGAAGCGGGCAAGCGCCACCAGCGCCTCGGCCTTCACCGGATTCTGCTTGTGCGGCATGGCCGACGAGCCGCCAGCACCGGCGAGCTTGATGTCGGATTCGCCCTGCGCCATCAGCGCGATGTCCTGGCCGAACTTGCCGAGGCTGCCGGCGACCAGCGACAGCCAGCCGGCGAATTCGGCGAGCGCATCGCGCTGGCTATGCCATTGCGGCGCGTCGGCAAGACCGAGTTTGGCGGCAAGCGCCGCGCGCACGGCCGGCGCCTTGCCGCCGAGCTTATCGAGTATCCCGGCCGCACCACCGAATTGCACAACAAGCAGCCGGTCGGACTGTTCCTTGAGACGATGCTGGTGACGCTCGAGCGGCGCCCGCCACGAAACGATCCGGTCCGCCGCCGTGATCGGGATTGCCGGCTGCATGCGCGTCACCGCCATCAGCGCCCTGCCTCCGAATTCCTCTTCGAGTCCGGCGAGCCTCACGATGTTCTCGCTGAGCAGCAGGCCGATATGCTCGACCGCCTGGCGCAGGCGCAGCATCAGCGAGGTGTCGATAACGTCCTGGCTGGTCGCGCCGAGATGAACGAATTCGCCATGCGGCTCGCCAACCGCCGCCCGGAGCTGGCGCACCAGTTCCGGCAC
>NZ_RZSC01000798.1:0-2608 GCF_003998155.1 Mesorhizobium sp. M1E.F.Ca.ET.063.01.1.1 | reverse complement strand
CCCGCGTCATCAGGATGAGGCCCCGGCATTGGCCATCCAGCGACAGGGAGGTCGAGCTTGCGCCGGATTTGAAGGTGCAGGAGATGTTCACCGTCGGCGCACTGGCGCTCACCTTGAGGGTGCCGTTGCCGGCGAAGCTGCCCTGGAACGAGCGCAGGAAATCGGCATCGTCGGCACGGGCGTCCACGGCTGCCGTCAGGCAGCCGGCGAGCACAAGCAGCATCAGCGATTTCATTGGAGGTCTCCCCTCGGCATCGGACATGCCAAAGCTTACGGACACAACGACTCGAACGCGTGCGGCCGCTGCAGGTTCCGCCTTCAACGTGACCGTTTTTTTACGCCTCATCGCGCTGGCCCAGTCGAATGCATCGGCTAGCGGTTGCGGCAAGGGTCCTGGCTTGCGAAATAGCGCCCATGGCACCCGCTCCCTCGATCCCCAAGGCCGCGTTCTGGATGGCGCTGTCGATCGCCTCGTTCCTGGCGATGTCGGTCGCCGGCCGCACCGCGACGGCCGCGCTCAATGTCTTCCAGGTGCTGGAGCTGCGCTCGGTGATCGGCTTTTTCATCCTGCTGCCGCTGGTGATGACAAGCGGCGGCTTCAAGGCGATGCGCACCGAGCGCCCGCTCGCCCACGTCGCGCGCAACGTCGTCCACTATGCCGGCCAGGCCGCCTGGCTCTATGCGCTGACCTTGATTCCGCTGGCCGTGCTGATCTCGATCGAGTTCACGACACCGATCTGGACCGCGATCCTGGCGGTGAGCTTTCTCGGCGAAAGGCTGTCGCGGCCAAGGCTGACGGCGATCGTGCTGGGATTGATCGGGGTGGTGATCATCGTGCGTCCTGGCGTCGGCTCGATCGATCCCGGTCATCTCGTCGTGCTGGGGGCCGCCATGTGCTTCGGCGTCTCGGTGGTCATGGTCAAGTCGCTGACGCGAACCGAAAGCGTCGTGCGCATCATCTTCTGGATGCTGATCATCCAGTCCGTGGTCGGCCTCGTCCCGGCGCTCTATGTCTGGCGCAACCCGTCGGTCGAACTCTGGCCGTCGATATTCCTGGTCGCCTTCACCGGCATGTCTTCGCATTTCTGCATGGCCCGCGCGCTCAGCCACGCCGACGCGACCGTCATTTCGCCGATGGACTTCCTGCGCGTGCCGCTGTCGGCGCTGATCGGCTGGCTGCTCTACAGCGAGCAGATCGATGTCTTCACCGCGGGCGGCGCCTTGCTGATCCTGGCCGGCAATCTGCTCAACCTGCAGCGGAAAGCCCCGCCGACGGCGGAGGCGGAAGCCGCGGTTTCCTGAACTAGAGCGGGTCGGCCATTCACGGAAACGCTGACCCGCTCTAAGTATTTGTTTTACGCAATTCCGGACGGAAAACCGCTACGCACTTTTCCTGGAATTGCGCTAAACCAATTCCACTTCGACCACACCCGGCACCGCGCGCATGGCCGACGCGACCTGCGGCGAGATGCGGTAGCGATTGGGGAGCTCGATCTCCACCTCGCCCTGACCCGCGTCCTTGATAAGGACGAAGCTAACCTGCCCCTCGCCCTTCACGGAAAGCTGGTTGGCCAGGATGTTGATCGGCTGGGCGTCGCGCACGAAGATGCGCAGCGCCTTCTGGATGCGGCTTGCCTCGTCCTCCAGCGACTGCACTGTCTGGATGCGGAGATTGATGCCTTCCGGCCGATCTTCCGCCGAGACGGTGATCACCACCGAGCGGCCGAGTTCCAGCATGTCGCGATACTGCGCCAGGCCTTCGGAGAACAGCACCGCCTCATACTGACCCGTCGTGTCGGAAAACTGCACGACGCCCATCTTGTTGCCGGTGCGGGTCTTGCGCTCCTGCTTGGTGGTGACGGTGCCGGCGAGCCGGCCGGCCGCGGCGCCGCGCTTCACCGCGGCCGAGAATTCTCCCCAGTTCTGCACCCGCATCTTCTGCAGCGCGGCCTTGTACTCGTCGAGCGGATGCGCCGAGAGATAAAAGCCGACGACCTGGAACTCGCGGTGCAGCCGGTCGGCGGCAAGCCAGGGATCGGTCGCAGGCAGGTTGAGCGCCTGCGACTGGGCGCCAAGCGAGGCGCCGAAAATGTCGGCCTGGCCGGAGATTGCGTTCTGCTGCGCCAGCGAGGCGAGCCCCATCATCCGCTCGACGCCGGCCATCATGGCAGCGCGGTCATGCCCGAAGCAGTCCAGCGCGCCGGCCATGATCAGGCTTTCGAAGACGCGCTTGCCGACGATCTTCGGATCGACCCTTTCGCAGAAGTCGGCCAGGCTCTTGAACGGCCTCTCGCCACGCATCTCGACGATATGCTCGACCGCGGCGTCGCCGACGCCTTTGAGCGCCGCCAGCGAATAGAAGATCTTGTTCTCGCCGACCTCGAATGGTCGGAAGCTGGTCATCACCGAGGGCGCCACCACCTCGATGCCGAGGCGCATCGCATCCTGCCGGAAATCGGCCAGCTTGTCGGTATTGCCCATGTCGAGCGTCATCGACGCGGCCAGGAACTCGACCGGGTAATGCGCCTTGAGATAGGCGGTCTGGTAGGACACCACCGCGTAGGCGGCGGCGTGCGACTTGTTGAAGCCGTAGTCGGCGAACTTCGCC
>NZ_RZSC01000797.1:0-2614 GCF_003998155.1 Mesorhizobium sp. M1E.F.Ca.ET.063.01.1.1 | reverse complement strand
GCATAGTCATCATATCCGCGCAGGCCGGCGCGCAGCGCTTTTTCTTCGATGAAGGTGCGGATGGCGAGCAGCACGATGAAGACGAGCACCGATGCCAATCCCCACCAGGATCCGAGCAGCAGCGCGGTGCCGGCGAAATAGAGTATGGCGCCGGCATACATCGGGTGGCGGACGTAGCTGTAGGGGCCGGTGGTGATGACGCGTTGCCCGCGCTCGTCCTGGATCTTCACGACTGGCGCCGCGAAGCTGTTTTCGAGCATCGTCAGATAGCAGATCCAGATGCCGACAAGCAGGACCAGCGCGCCGATCGCTTGCACCCATACGGGAACCGCCGACCAGCCGAAACGAACATCCAACCCCATCAGCGCCAGCCAGCCGAAGATGCCGAGCAGCAATATGCTCAGCAATATCTTATCGGCCGCGGACTGGGTCTTCTGGATCGGAAGGCGGAGGCGCTCATTCATCAGACCCGGATCGCGCCGGGCGAGCGCCACACCCATGGTAAGGCTTAGGCCGACCATCACGACTATGTAGACCCAGGCTGCGGCCCAGTGCAGCGTACCTGCCGACCCAAACATCAGTGCGCCCATGACGCCGAACCACACGAATGTCTGGAGAACCAATTTCGCGATCATGACCAACCTTCCGTGACATGCCCCACGCTATTGGCCATATTAGACCAGCGGTCTATTATACCGACCGATGGTCTATTCTCAAGTCTTATCGACGTTCAGGCATCTGGACGGGAACGGTCGCGACGTGCAGAAGGTTTCGCTATGCCACGCATCATCAAGCATCCGGAACTCAGGCGAGAAGAACTGCTGAACCATGCCCAGGCCCTGTTCCTGGCGCATGGCTACGACAAGGCGAGCCTCAATGACGTGATTGCCGCCGCCGGCATCTCGAAAGGCGCCTTCTATCACTACTTCCCCTCCAAGGAGGCGCTGCTTGAAGCGCTGGCCGAGCGCTTCGCGAGACAGGCGCTGGCAGGTGTCCAGGACGTACTCGCCGATCCGGCGCTCGATCCGCTCGGGCGCCTCAATGCCCTGCTCGCAAAGTCGCGGCAGGCCAAGATCGAGACCGCGGCGGAAGCCTGGGCGCTTTTCGAGACGTTGTTCCGGCCTGAAAACCTGGTGCTGTTCCACCGCATCAATCTGGCGGCCAGCGCGTCGTTCTCGCCCGTGCTTGTCGAGATCATCCGGCAAGGCGTCGAGGACGGCACGTTCCGAACATTCGACCCGGAAGGCGTTGCCGACATCGTCATGCAGTTCGGCATGGCCACGCACGACGTCATCGCCAAGGCGTTCGCCAGCGGCAGCGATGCCGACTTGGAAATAGCGATCGAAGCCCTGGAGAGGCGCGTCAGGCTCTACGAGATCGCGCTCGACCGCATCCTCGGGCTGCCTGACGGCAGCATCCGCATCGGCGAACCGGGCTATGTGCGCGCCGTGATGACGGCAAGGCGCTCTAATCCTTCCCCCAGCGCGGCCGCCGCATCGAGAAAATCTCGTTGACGCTGGCATAGTCCATATAGCCGAGCCGGGCGACATTGCCGGCCCTGACGATGTCGAACTGGCCGTCCTTGAGATAGGCATCGTCGATATGGACGCCGACGACCTCGCCGGCGACGACGACGGCGCTGGTTTTAGTGCCGTCCAACGCCCGCGGACGAAGGATTTCCGTCACCTTGCATTCCAGAGCCGCCGGCGCTTCCGCCACACGCGGCGGCGCGACCAGGCGCGACGGCGCCATGGCGAGATCGGCGTACGCGAACTCGCTGACGCCGCGCGGCGCATCGACGGCCGTGCGGTTCATCTTCTCTGCCAGCTCACGGCTGACGAGATTGGCGACGAATTCGCCGGTCTCTTCAGCGAAGGTGGCGCTGTCCTTCGCGCCTTCGGATGAGAACCAGACAATGAAGGGTCGCGTCGAAAACGCATTGAAGAACGAATAGGGCGCGAGGTTGATCTCGCCGGCCTTGTTCAATGTCGATATCCATCCGATGGGGCGGGGCGCCACGATCGCCTTCGACGGATCGTGCGGCAGGCCATGCCCCTTCGAAGGCTCGTAGAACATTTTAGCCGGCCCAGGGTCCGGTGTAGTCGGCATAGAGCTTCGCCGGATCGGGCCGCGGCCGCTCCGGCGCAGGTCCTTGGTATGAGCCGATATGGACGAAGCCGATGACGCGCTCCTGCGGCGACAGCCCGAGGATCGCCCTACCCTCTGCGACGTCGGAATACCAGTTGCTGATCATGTTGGTGCCATAGCCCAGCGCATTGGCCGCGATCATCAGATTCATAGCCGCCATTCCGCCCGACAGGAACATCTCCCATTGCGGGATCTTGGGATTCTCGCGCGGCACCGACACCACGCCGATCACCAGCGGCGCGCGCGAGAAGCGCGCCAGTTCCTGGTTGCGCCGCCCTTCCGGCAGCGGCCCCTCGCGCTGCTCGGCAAGGGCCGCGAGCTTCTTGCCGATCTCGGCCCGCGCCTCGCCGCGGTAGAGGATGAACCGCCAGGGCTCGAGCCGGCCATGATCAGGAACGCGCGAGGCGGCTGCGATCATCGTGGCGATCTCCGCATCGCTCGGCGCCGGCTCCTTGAGGTCGGGAAT
>NZ_RZSC01000796.1:0-2615 GCF_003998155.1 Mesorhizobium sp. M1E.F.Ca.ET.063.01.1.1 | reverse complement strand
GTGTCGACGACATGCGCGTTCTCGGCCGGCAGCGCCTGGTATTCGGCATAACCGCCGTCGCGGCCATGGCCCATATAGTCGATGTCGGCCAGCGAATCGTCGTCGCGGTTGTAGATGGAGAAGTCGACCATCACCCGCTCGCCGATGCGCTCGGCGGACACACCGTCACCGACAGCGACGATCGTTCCAACCGTGTCGGTGCCCTGGATGCGCGGGAAGGTCAGCGTGTTGCCCTGCCGGCGCCAGGTCGACACCGCGGCCGCATCTTCCTCGGTGCCATAGGCGCCCTGGCGGACCCAGACGTCGGTGTTGTTCATGCCGCAGGCACTGACCTTGACCAGCACCTCGCCGGCAGCCGGCGAGGGCACCTTCACGTCGGTGCGGTAGACGAGCTTCTCCATGCCGCCATGGCCGGTGAGCTGCACGGCGGCCATGGTTGCTGGAATGGTGGGATGGGACTTCATGGATGTTACTTCCAACTGTGCAGGTCAGCGCTGCCCCTCACCCATACCCTCTCCCCGTGAAGAACGGGGAGAGGCGGATCGCCAGCGCTGGAGCTTGTCCCTTCTCCCCGTCTTTCACGGGGAGAAGGTGCCGGCAGGCGGATGAGGGGCAGCGCCAAGGGTCGAAAATCAGAGAGCCGAGAGCACGCTGTTCACGGCGTCGGCGGTCTTCGCCACCACAATGTCGGCCTCCTCGCGCGTCAGGCAGAGCGGCGGCGCGAAGCCGAGGATGTCGCCCTGCGGCATGGCGCGGCCGATGACGCCGCTGGCTGCCAGCGCCGTGGCGATCTGCGGACCGACCTTCAGCGCCGGATCGAAGAAGACGCGGTCGTCGCGGTCCTTCACGAACTCGACCGCCGCCAGCATGCCGTCGCCGCGAACCTCGCCGACATGCCTGTGGCCGCCGACGGCCTTGGCGAGCTCGGTACGGAAATAGGCGCTGGTCTCGCCGGCGTTCCTCACCAGGTCCATCTCGTCGATCAGCTCGAGATTGGCGACGCCCGCGGCAACGCAGATCGGGTGCGCAGAATAAGTCCAGCCATGGCCGAGGGAACCCAGCTTGTCGGAGCCCTTGACCAGCACCTGCCAGACCTTGTCGGAGACGATGACGCCGGAAAGCGGCGCGTAGGCGGAGGTCAGGCCCTTGGCGATGGTGATCAGGTCGGGCTTGATGCCGTAGTGGTCGGAGCCGAACATCGTGCCGAGACGGCCGAAGCCGGTCACCACCTCATCGGCGACGAGCAGCACGTCGTACTTGTTCAGCACGGCCTGGATCTTTGCCCAATAGCCGGCCGGCGGCGGCACGATGCCGCCGGTGCCGAGGATCGGCTCGCCGATGAAGGCCGCCACCGTATCCGGGCCTTCGGCGAGGATCATTTCCTCGAGCTTGTCGGCGCAATATTGCGAGAACTGCTCCTCGCTCATCGAGCGGTCGGCACGGCGGAAATAGTAGGGCGCCTCGGTGTGCATGATCGGCGCGCGCGGCAGGTCGAAGGCGTTGTGGAACAGTTCGAGCCCGGTCAGCGAACCCGTCATCACGCCCGAGCCGTGATAGCCGCGCCAGCGCGAGATGATCTTCTTCTTCTCCGGCCGTCCCAGGACGTTGTTGTAGTACCAGATCAGCTTGATGTTGGTCTCGTTGGCGTCGGAGCCGGAGAGGCCGAAATAGACCCTCGACATGCCCTTCGGCGCGCGGTCGATGATCATCTTGGCGAGCGTGATCGACGCCTCGGTGCCGTGGCCGACATAGGCGTGGTAGTAGGCGAGGTTCTTCGCCTGGGTGGCGATCGCATCGGCGATCTTCTGGCGGCCATAGCCGACATTGACGCAATAGAGGCCGGCGAAGGCGTCGATGCTCTTCCTGCCGGTGTCGTCCCAGACGGTGACGCCTTCGCCGCCGGCCATGATGCGTGCCGGCGATTCACCGCGCGCATGCGTGCCCATATGCGTCGAGGGATGGAAGAAGTGGTCGCGATCCCAGGCGGCGAGTTCGTTGGACCGTTCGAGCATGTTTTTCTCCTTGTTGGGTTCCTGTAGGGCGCGCTTAGGCGACGTCCAGGCAAAGGTATTTCAGATCGGTGAAGGCCTCGAGGCCGTGGCGCGAGCCTTCGCGGCCGATGCCGGACTGTTTGACGCCGCCGAACGGGATCGGCGCGCCGGTGATCTTGACCCGATTGATCGCGACCATGCCGTATTCCAGCGCGCGACCCATGCGCGCCTGCCGCGCGCCGTTCTCGGTCACGACATAGGCGACGAGGCCATATTCGGTGGCATTGGCGCGGGCGACAACCTCGGCTTCGTCGTCGAACGGCGTCACGGCGGCGACAGGACCGAAGGTTTCCTCATGCATGATCAGCGCGTCGTCCGGCAAATCGACGAGCAGTGTCGGCTGGTAGAACAGCGGCCCGGCCGCATGGCGCTTGCCGCCGGACAGGCAGCGCGCGCCGCGAGCCAGCGCGTCGGCGACCTGCTCCTCCACCTTCTTGACGGCGCGCTCATGCATCAGCGGCCCGATATCGGCATCGGCGGAAAGCCCGTTGCCGGTGCGCAGACGCTCGATGCGACGGGCGAAGGCGGCGCAGAAGCGGTCGTAGATTTGGTGCTGCACATAGA
>NZ_RZSC01000795.1:0-2616 GCF_003998155.1 Mesorhizobium sp. M1E.F.Ca.ET.063.01.1.1 | reverse complement strand
ATGAGCATGTATACCGGCACGTTCCTGCGTTTCATCCACGGCGTGCTGGACGAGTTCCGCGAAGCGGAGGCCTTCCTTTTCCATACGCGCCTTGCCTATGTCTCCGACGCGATGAAGGAGAAAGACGCGGCACGGGCGCTCGACAGGCTTTCGCTGCTGGCGCAGGGCGCCGGTGGCGGCACGCGGATCGGTGAGAGCCTTGCCACCTTCAACCGCTGGCATGCGGCGCGCGTCATTCATTCGCGAACCTGCGTCATGATCGTCTCGGATGGTTATGAGACCGGAGACTCGGCACTGCTCGGGCGCGAGATGGCCGGGCTCGCCCGCCGCTGCCGCCGCATCGTCTGGCTCAATCCGATGATGGGCTGGGAAGGCTATGCGCCGGAGGCCGCCGGCATCAAGGCGGCGTTGCCGCATATCGATCTCCTGGCGCCGGCGCATACGCTGAAAAGCCTGGCGGCGCTTGAATCCTATCTGGTCAAACTGTGACGGAGGCGAAGATGACCGCCCATGTCGACGTATTGGATCTGATGTCCCGCCTGAAAGCGGCAGAAGAGCCGTTTGTCCTCGCAACTGTCGTCCGCACCGTGTCGGTCACGGCGGCCAAGGCCGGCGCCAAGGCGATCATCCGGCCTGACGGTCGCATCGAGGCGGGATGGATCGGCGGCGGCTGCGCGCGTGGCGCGACGCTGAAGGCCGCGCGCGAGGCCCTGGCCGACGGCCAGTCGCGCCTGGTCTCGATCCAGCCGGAAAACCTCCTGGAAGAGCTCGGCGTCAAGCCGGGCGAGGATCGCGACGGCATCAACTTCGCCAGGAACATGTGTCCGTCGCGCGGCACCATGGATATCTTCGTCGAGCCCGTCCTGCCGAAGCCTGTGCTGGTCGTGATCGGCTCCAGCCCGGTGGCGCAGGCGCTGGTCGAGCAGGCCCGGCCGCTCGGCTACCATGTCACCCTGGCGGCGCCGCTCTCGCATTTCGACACCATGCCGGAGGCGGACAACATAGTGGATGGCTTCGTGCCAGACGCTTCCTATCGGGCCCGGCGTTTCGTGATCGTCTCCACGCAAGGCAAGGGCGACGAGGCCGCGCTCAAGGCTGCTGTTGCGATAGAGGCGGAATATCACGGCTTTGTCGGCAGCCGGCGCAAGATGGCTTCACTGCGCGAGAAACTCGCCGCGCAAGGCGTCGTGGCCGAGGCCCTGGATCGCGTCAAGGCGCCGGCCGGGCTCGACATCGGTGGTATCACTCCGGAAGAGATCGCGCTGTCGATCCTCGCCGAAATCACCATCGAGCGCCGCCGCGGGCAGCGGGGGGCACCCATCAATCAGCAACGGAAAGGGCGTGATTTCATGGATATGAACGGGCAGGAGCGAATTGAGGCCCCCGTCGAGACGGTCTGGCGGGCACTTAATGACCCCGAGACGCTCAAGCTATGCATCCCAGGCTGCGAGGCACTGGAAAAGCAGTCGGACACCAATATGACCGCGACGGTCGTGCTGAAGATAGGGCCGATCAAGGCCCGCTTCGATGGCGAGGTCGAATTGAGCAATCTCGACCCGCCGCGCGCCTATACGATCAGCGGGGAAGGGAAAGGCGGTATCGCCGGTTTCGCCAAGGGCCACGCCGACGTATCCCTGGCCGAAGACGGGCCGGGTGTCACGATGCTGTCCTATGTGGTCAAGGCCGATGTCGGAGGCAGGATCGCACAGCTCGGCGGACGCCTGATCGATTCCACCGCCCGCAAGCTCGCGGGGCAGTTCTTCACCAATCTGGGCGAGCGCCTGGCCGTGCAACCCGTCCAGGCATGACGGGCAAGGCGGCGGCTTCCGCCGCCTTGCCTCCCGACCGGCTCAGAAGATCTCGTTGGTGATCCGCTTTACGGGCCCGAGCAGGATCGAACCTGTCGGCACGCCGTTGTCGATCGGGATCGCCCTGCGCTCAGGCAAGTCTGACACAGGCTCGCCGATATCGGCCGTCACGACGACCGGGCTCTTGTTCGGCACGCGGTCGTAGAGGTCGATGATGTCCTGGTTGATCAGGCGCACGCAGCCCGACGAGACCGATTTGCCGATCGACCACCATTCCGGCGAGCCGTGCAGGCGGTAGAGCGTGTCCTGGCTGCCCTGGAACAAATAGAGCGCGCGAGCGCCGAGCGGGTTCTTCAAGCCGCCGGGCATGCCGCCATTCTTGGCGCTGAACTGCGTCAGTTCCGGCTGGCGGGCGACCATCTCGTCCGGCGGCGTCCATTTCGGCCACTTCTGCTTCCACTGCACTACGGCGTCGCCCGACCACTCGAAGCCGGCGCGGCCGAGGCCGACGCCGTAGCGGATCGCCTGGCCGCCCTCGCGCACCAGGTAGAGGAAGTGGTTCGTCGTATCGACGACGATCGTGCCTGGCCGCTGTCCGGTCGGGTCGGGAACGATCTGGCGCAGGAATTTGTGATCGATCTTGTTTACCGGGATGGCCGGCAGGTCGAAGCCGTTGTCGGATATCGGCCCATACATCGTCTCGTAGTCGCCGAGCGGCGGCTCCACATAGGCCGGCGGTGGCGGCTGGACGGGTTCGGGGCCCGGACCGGTGGTGGTGCAGGCGGAAAACGCGGCCGAAGCAGCGCCG
>NZ_RZSC01000794.1:0-2618 GCF_003998155.1 Mesorhizobium sp. M1E.F.Ca.ET.063.01.1.1 | reverse complement strand
GCGTCCATGTCGGCGAGGCCGATGTGCGCGTCACCGGCGCGGTCTGCGGCCGTTCGGTGCTCGTCCAGTAAGTGGGCTGTCAGCCAATTCTCCCGACGAAGCAACCCACCGGCGGCAGCGCCAGCGCAATCTCTTCAAGAACCCCGCCAAGAACGCCTGCGACATCAACGGCAAGAGGCGTTATTTCGACATCCCTGATCCCCGCCGGCAGCGTCCAATTCGCGGGCTCAACGGCGAAGTTGAAGACGCATAACAATTTCTCGTCTTCGTGCTCGCGCACAAAAGCCAGCACATCGCCCTCGGCATCGAGAAAACGGATCGAGCCGCCGATCAGCGCCGGATGGCGCTTGCGCAAGGCCAGGATCGAGCGATAGGCGGCAAGCACGGAACCATCCTCGCCGTTCTGCACGTCAGCCGCGCGAGCGCGATGCGCCTGCGGCACCGGCAGCCAGGGCTTGGCGGTGGAGAAGCCGCCATTGTCGGCGCCTGCCTCCCAGACCATCGGCGTGCGGCAGCCGTCCCTGCCCTTCACGCCCGGCCAGAAGCGGATGCCCAACGGATCGCGCAGATCCTCATAGGCGAGCTCGGCTTCCTCCAGCCCAAGCTCTTCACCCTGGTAGATGCAGATCGAGCCGCGCAGCCAGGAAAGTAGCGTGATCGAGAATTTCGCCACCGTATCCGGATTGTCGCCGGGCCGCGTCCAGCGGCTGACATGGCGCACCACGTCGTGGTTGGAGAAGGCCCAGCAGACCCAGCCGTCGGCAACCGCGTTCTCAAAAGCCTCGACGCAGCCGCGCACGTGAGCGGCCGAGAATTGCGGACCGAGCAGGTCGAAGGTGTAGCACATCTGCAGCTTGTCACCGCCGGACGTGTAGGCGGCGAGCGTCTGCAGCGAGCGCTCCTCGTCGCCCACCTCGCCGACCGCGGCGCGGTCCGGGTACTCGTTAAGCAGCGCGCGGAAGCGTTTCAGGAAGTCGAGGTTTTCCGGCCGCGTCTTGTCGAACAGATGCTCCTGGAAGGCATAGGTGGTGGTCGCGCCGTTGGTGCCGGCGACGCTCGAAGCCAGCGGCGGGTTGTCGCGCAGCCAGCGGTCGTGGACATAGTAGTTGACCGTATCCAGCCGGAAGCCGTCGACGCCGCGCTCCAGCCAGAAGCGCACCGTATCCAGCAGCGCGTCCTGAACCTGCGGAGTGTGGAAGTTGAGGTCCGGCTGCGCCGCCAGGAAATTGTGCATGTAATATTGCCGGCGGGTCGCGTCCCATTCCCAGGCCGGCCCGCCGAACAGCGACAGCCAGTTGTTGGGCGCGCCGCCATCAGGCTTCGCATCGGCCCAGACATACCAGTCGGCCTTGGCGTTGTCGCGGCTGGCGCGGCTCTCGACGAACCATTCATGCCTGTCGGACGAATGCGAGATCACCTGGTCGATGATGAGCTTCAGGCCGAGCCGGTGCGCCTCGGCGACCAGCGCGTCGAAATCGTCCAGGGAGCCGAACATCGGATCGATGTCGCGATAGTCCGACACGTCATAGCCCATGTCGGCCATGGGTGACTTGAAGATGGGCGAAAGCCAGATGGCATCGACGCCAAGCGAGGCGACATGGGCAAGCCGCGACGTGATGCCCTTGAGATCGCCGCTGCCGTTGCCGGTCGTGTCCTGGAAGGAGCGCGGATAGATCTGATAGATCACGCAGCCGCGCCACCACTCGACGCCTCGCTCCGCATTTTCGCTAGCCATCAAGAACCCTTCCTGGCGCGGGTCTTCACCCGGCGCTCGATCATGAAATACACGCCGCGGCCAGGCAGCGGCCGCGCAAGATCGACCGGCTGTGTCTCGATCGCCGGTCGCCACTCGAACCCGTCCCGCGCCGGCAAGGTGAAGACACATTGGCGGCGGTCGCCGTTGACCATGACGGCAAGGCGTCCGTCTCTGCTATCGCCGAGCATCATGACGAAGCGATGTCGACCGGGATCGTTCCACTCGGCCTCGCCGAGCGGCGCGCCCGTCTCTGTCAGCCACTCGACGTCCGGGATGGCTGAGGCATAGGATGACTCCCCGGTGAGGAAATGCGTGTCCGACAGCGCCGGAAAGGCGCGGCGCATCGCGGAGAGAGCCGAAGCGTAGCACTCGAGCGCCTCATCTCGGCCGGCCCAATCGAGCCAGGTGATGGCGTTGTCCTGCGCATAGGCGTTGTTGTTGCCCTGCTGTGTGCGGCCGAACTCGTCGCCGGCGGTCAGCATGATCGTGCCGCGCGAGGCAAAGAGCGTCGCGAGCAGTGCGCATTGGTCGTTGAAGCGGGCCTTGGCGACCGTGGCGTCGTCCGTCTCGCCCTCGACGCCGTTGTTCCACGACAGGTTGTCGTCGTGACCGTCGCGGTTCTGCTCGCCATTGGCCGCGTTGTGCTTCTCCTCATAGGCAACGAGGTCGGCCAGCGTCATGCCGTCATGGGCGGCTATGAAATTGACGCTGCGGCTCACCGGCTGCCCTTCCCTGCCGAACACGTCGGACGAACCGGCAAGCCGCGTGGCCAAAGCGCTGATCGCGCCGGCGTCGCCACGCCAGAAGCGCCGGACGTCATCGCGGTAGCGGTCGTTCCATTCCAGATATGGCGGCCGGAAAT
>NZ_RZSC01000793.1:0-2636 GCF_003998155.1 Mesorhizobium sp. M1E.F.Ca.ET.063.01.1.1 | reverse complement strand
GCGTGTCGCCCTAAAGTGGGCAGCGGTTTTGGGATACGACATGCACCAAAGAAGCGAAGCGCGCCAGGTAGGGCGCGCTTGCGGCCCTTTGCTGAACGGCCATCGACGAGCGGAAGGGCGAATGGCGACCACGCAACTGGAAAAGAAGGATGGCGGCATCGGCGATCTCGCGATGCGGACGCTGAAGGCGATGCCGCGCGCCTGGAACCGGTTCTGGCGCCTGGTCGCGCTCTACATGCCGAAGCGGCTCTATGCCCGCTCCCTCATCATCGTCATCGCGCCGATGATCCTTCTCCAGTCGGTCGTCGCCTTCGTCTTCATGGAGCGCCACTGGCAGACGGTCACCCAGCGCCTGTCGCAGGCGACCATCGCCGACATCGCCGCCATCATCGACATGATGGAGACCTACCCGCACGACGCCGATTACGCCAATGTCATCCGCATCGCTCAGGACCGCATGCAGCTCAAGGTCGATCTGCTCCCGCCCGATCCGCTGCCGCCCCCCGGGCCGAAGCCGTTCTTCTCCATCCTCGACACGGCCCTGTCGTCGGAGATCACCAGGCAGATCAACCGCCCCTTCTGGATCGACACGGTCGGCAACTCCAACGTCGTCGAGGTTCGCGTCCAGCTCGAAGGCAAGGTCTTGCGCGTCTTCGTGCGCCGCAGCCAGGCCTACGCCTCGAACACCCATATCTTCCTGATCTGGATGGTCGGCACCTCGCTGGTGCTGTTGATGATCGCCATTCCCTTCCTGCGCAACCAGATAAGGCCGATCCTGACGCTCGCCGAGGCTGCTGAGAGCTTCGGCAAGGGCCGGCCGATGCCGCGCGATTTCCGTCCGCGCGGCGCGGAGGAAGTGCGCCGCGCCGGCTTCGCCTTCATCCAGATGCGCGAGCGCATCGAGCGCCAGATCGAACAGCGCACCGCCATGCTGACCGGCGTCAGCCACGATCTTCGAACCATCCTCACCCGCTTCAAGCTGCAGTTGGCGCTGGCCGGCGGCAAGGCCGAGACCAAGGCCGCGCTCAACCAGGATATCGACGACATGCAGTCGATGCTGGAAGGTTATCTTGCCTTTGCCCGCGGCGAGGCTGCTGAAGACACCGGCCGCTTTGATCTTGAGACCTATTTACAGAAGCTTGGCGAGGAAGCGCAGCTGCGCAAATGCAAGCTGTCCACGACCTTGACCGGCGATCCGGCCGTGCATGTGCGGCCGAACGCCTTTGCCAGGCTGCTGTCCAACGTCATCGGCAACGCCTTCCGCTATGCCAAGACCGTAAAGGTCGATGCCAACCACGGCCGCGGCTCGCTCACCGTCACCATCGACGACGACGGCCCGGGCATCGCGCCCGACAAGCGCGAAGAAGTGTTCAAGCCATTCCTGCGGCTCGACGAGGCGCGCAACCTCGATGCCAGCGGCACCGGCCTCGGCCTGTCGATCGCCCGCGATATCGCCCGCAGCCATGGCGGCGACATCAGCCTCGAAGACAGCCCGCTCGGCGGCCTGCGCGCCGTGATCAAGGTTCCAGCCTAGATCGGAGCATGATCCCGTAAAGTGGAACCCGGTTTTCGGGTTAGATCATGCTCAATCAAAATTGCGGGTTCATCCGCCCGTCATGAAATCATGGTCAAGAGCGCGCATGAAGCGTGCGACCCTTACCGATTCGGCACTGCCGCCCCGCTTCGATCCCGCGCCTGCTAGGGTGCGCTGGAGCGAAGCGCGAGCCGCTGCCTGGCTGCCGTTTCGCCACCGTGCCGGCGCGCTCATGAATCTCTGCGAAGGATCGTCATGCGCATCCTGATGGTCACCGATGCATGGCGGCCGCAGATCAACGGCGTGGTCCACACGCTGGAGCGGCTTGCCGAGACGCTGAAATCCTTCGACGTTGAGGTCGATTTCCTGACGCCGAACATCTTCCGCACCTTGCCGCTGCCGACCTATCCGGACATTCGGCTGGCGTTGACAACTCCCGGCCATGTCGCGCGGCTGATCGATGCACGCAAGGCTGACCACATCCACATCGTCACCGAAGGGCCTCTGGGTATCATGGCGCGCCGCTACTGCCGCAAGGCCGGCCGCCCCTTCACCACCAGCTACCACACGCGTTTTCCCGAATATCTCAGCGCCCGCCTGCCGGTGCCGGAGGGCTGGGCCTATAACTGGCTGCGCGACTTCCACAATTCCGGACAGGGCACGCTTGTCGCCACCCAATCGCTTTCGGACGACCTCGCAGCGCGCGGCTTCAACAAGCTGCGCCCCTGGACGCGCGGCGTCGACACCGATCATTTCCGGCCGGACAAGCGCAAGGACACGAGCTTCCCCCACCCCGTCTTCCTCTGCGTTGGCCGCGTCGCGATCGAAAAGAACCTGACGGCCTTCCTTGATCTCGATCTTCCCGGCAGCAAGGTGGTCGTCGGTGAAGGGCCGGAGCTGGCGAAGCTCAAGGCCCGCTATCCAATGGTGCATTTCCTCGGTCATCGCCCGAACGACGAGCTGGCGGAAATCTACGCATCGGCCGACGTCTTCGTCTTTCCAAGCCGCACCGACACCTTCGGCAACGTCATCATCGAGGCTTTGGCCAGCGGCACGCCGGTGGCCGCCTACCCGGTGACCGGACCGATCGATATCGTTGGTG
>NZ_RZSC01000792.1:0-2638 GCF_003998155.1 Mesorhizobium sp. M1E.F.Ca.ET.063.01.1.1 | reverse complement strand
GAGCTGCGACGCGGTCGATTGCAGCAAACAGTTTTGGTGATTTCAGGTGGCGGAGCAGCGCCGGACGCAGGGACAAGAGATGATCTCCTCGAGGCAGTGGGCTAGTCGCTCGGCGGCGGGATATCTACCCTGGCGCTGTGCTTTCGCAGGGACTGCATATAATGACATAGGTCCAGGATGGAATTACCCGCCTGGAGGAATACCGATAGACCAGGGTCAGGTTGTCGCCGATCGGGCGAGCGCGTCGAAGACAAATTGCTTCCCAGCGCACACGCTCTCTTCCAACGAGATCCCGAGCGCAAGAGATGCGGCGATGGCGCTGGACAGCATGCAACCTGTGCCGCGCATCCCTTGCCCGAGGCGAGGTGCTTCAAACTCAATGGCTGGACTGTCTGGCTGCAACAGGAAATCGACCGACTTGCTTCCACGCCCGTGTCCACCCTTGACAAGCACAGCCGTACCGAGGGTCTTCGACAGTTCCTCGCCCTGAAGACGGGCCCTTTCTTCATCCCGGGCCAGCGCCGATCCGATCAGCGCTGCCAATTCGACCAGATTGGGCGTCACGAGCCGACAGACCGGCATCAGATCACGACACAATGCGTCGATGGCATCGTCCTCCAGCAGCCGCCGTCCCGAAGTTGAGGCCAGTACCGGGTCGAGCACCGCCGGTATTTGCGGATTGCTCGCCAGGACGGAACCGACCGCCTCGATTGCTGCCGCCGTGCCCAGCATGCCGATCTTGACCGCAGCGACGGTGTTCGCGGCAAATGCAGCGCGCATCTGGGCGGCGATAAGCTCGGGCGGCATCTGCTCGATCCGCTCGACGGCAGAGTGCGTCTGCACAGTAACGGCCGTGACAGCGAGGCAACTGCGCAGTCCAAAGGCGGATACGATCTCGATGTCGCGGGCTATTCCAGCGCCGCCGCTGGAATCGGACCCGGCGACGATGAGCACATGCGGTGTCATCGCCATTGCGCCGTCGCCGCCAGCCATTCCACTGCGCGCGCCTCGGGTTGCGCATTGCGGGTGATATCGGTCACTACTGCGGCGCATTGCGCGCCCTGCGCGAAGACACCGGCAATGCGCTCGACCGTAAGCCCGCCAATGGCCACCAGTGGAAGCGCGCCGACGCGCTGTTTCCAGATGGCGATGCGGTCCAGCCCCTGCGGCGCCCATTTCATCGCCTTGAGGATGGTCGGGTAGATCGGGCCGAGCGCGACATAGTCCGGTTCGGCTTGCAGCGCGGTTTCCAGCTCGGCGTCGTCGTGGGTGCTGAGGCCGAGCTTCAGGCCCGCCCTGCGGATCGCTTTCACATCGGCTTCTGCAAGATCTTCCTGGCCGAGATGGACGAAATCGCAATCCTCCTCGATCGCGAGACGCCAGTAGTCGTTGACGATGAGTTGGCAGCCGTGGCGGTCACATATCGCCTTGGAGGTACGAACCTCTCGCCGCAGTGACGCTTCGTCCTGGTCCTTGATGCGCAACTGCACCAGCTTCACGCCAAGCGGCACCAGACGTTCGATCGAGGCGGCGGAATCGACGATCAGGTAGAACGGATCGAGCTTCATCAAAATGCTGCCATGCCGATGACGGGGGTTGAGGGGACAGCCATGTCGCGCGGCTCGAGCAGGCCGGCGCAATAGGCTTCACGGCCCGCCTCTACCGCCTTGCCGAAGGCCACGGCCATAGTCACGGGATCGCCTGCCTTGGCTATCGCGGTGTTCAGAAGCACCGCGTCATAGCCAAGCTCCATCACGGCTGCGGCATGCGACGGCCGACCAATGCCGGCATCGACGATCAACGGCACGCCGGGAAAATGGCCGCGCAGGCTTCGCAGCGCATCCGGGTTCTGCGGCCCGCGCGCGGAGCCTATCGGCGCGCACCAGGGCATCAACAGCCTGCAGCCGGCATCAAGCAGGCGCTCGGCAACGACAAGATCGTCTGTCGTGTAGGGAAAGACTTCGAAGCCTTCCGAGGCAAGGATTTTTGCGGCCTCGACCAGCCCGAAGACATCAGGCTGCAGCGTATCGTGATTGCCGATCACTTCGAGCTTGATCCAGTTCGTGGCGAACACCTCGCGCGCCATCCGCGCAGTCGTGACCGCTTCCTTGGCCGAGTGGCACCCGGCGGTGTTGGGCAGGACGCGAACTCCCAGCGACTGAACCAGCGACCAGAACTGGCCGCCGGACTTGCCGCCGGAGGTCTCGCGGCGAAGCGACGCGGTGACGATCTCCGAGCCGGACGCCTTCACGGCATCGGCCATAACAGCGGGTGAAGGGTAGAGCGCGGTGCCCAGCAGCAGACGGGACGACAGTTTCTCTCCGTAGAACTCGAGCATGGGTCAGCCCCCCTTCATCGGCGAGAGGATTTCGATCCGGTCGCCATCAGTCAGCCGGCAGTTGTCGCGCGCTTTGCTGTGCACGACTTCGCCGTTTAGTGCGGTGGCGAGCCAACTGCCCTGGAAGTCGAGTTCTATGAGCAGTGCGGCGAGCGTCTCGGCCGCGACGTCATGGTGCTGGCTGTTAACGATGAGCTTCAAGGGTCAACTCCTTTGCGGCGGGATTTCCCAGGATGATGTCGGCCGCCTGCCGCGCCATGGCCGGCGCGAGCAGGAAGCCGTGGCGGTAGAGGCCGTTGA
>NZ_RZSC01000791.1:0-2642 GCF_003998155.1 Mesorhizobium sp. M1E.F.Ca.ET.063.01.1.1 | reverse complement strand
GCTTCGACCGGCTTTGGCGGGGGGAACAACACGATCGGCACGACAATCATTGTCCCTGGTCTCACGAACTCACCGACGCCTGCTTTGCCAACGAACTCGGGCGAAAGTCCTTCCAGCGAGCCACTGCCGCTGAATCTCAACGGAATCCAAGTCGCAGTGCCGCCGGATGGCCTTAACGCAAACTTTCTGCAAGCCTTGTTCGACAAGAACAAGCTGGCTCCTGGATACAACCTGCAACCTAAAAAACTCCAGCTGTTCGAAACACCCGGAAGCGACATCCCCGTCCCGTCCGATTATCCGGTGGGCGGTGCTGATTGGAGAAAACTCACTGCGGTCGACTTCAATAAGTTGATCGTCGACCCCGAAGGCGCGACGGGGGCGGTGCTGGGCGGTTTTACGCTAAGCAGCGCTGCTGCCTCCGGATGGGCGCAGATTCCGCCATCCATCCAGGCGCTGCGTCAGAATTCACAGTCCGCCTTCGCTAAGAGCTGTGGGAAGGCGGTCGAAAGATTGCTGCCGCTGCGCGGGGCCCACTATGAAGGATGCGTCGCCGACACTGAGAATAGGTGTCACGCCGCTCTCGCCGCCTATGTCCAGAACTGCGTTGCGGATCCCAACACTCATTGGGATGGTTCAACGGCCCTCGATCCGCAATTGCCACCCATGTTGCCCGACAAGGAATTGGCTCAGATCGCGCAGGTCAGTGGCATCCTTTTCCAACAACCGGAGCAAGGGCGCGGGGGCCAAATATTCTGCACGGCAACCCGGATATCCAAAGACTGGCTCGTCACTGCACGTCACTGCGTCTTTCGCAGAACGACGGCAGACGAGGAAGTCTCACTGGGAAGCGAGACGCTGAGGGATATTCGACATTTGCAGTTTTTCGCCTTCGCCGAACCGATGCGTGCCATCCAAGTCAATTACAAGGAAGATCCGCACGGAACAGACCGTCCATGGGCGTTCGAAGCCGACGACCTGAGCTCGGACTACGTCTTTCTCAAAATCAAGCCAGACGGTCCCGAACCATCCTTCCCTGAACTTGCGGCCCCGAGACTATGGGACAGGATCGTTCTATTCTCATACCAATATACGGAGAGACTGAGCGCCGGATCCGCAGTAACTGATGATCAGCTGGTTTCGGACGGGGGCTGGGTCAAGTTCATGGGATATGACGCATCCAACACCTGCGTCATTGCAGCCATGCCCAGGCCAAATTGTCTCGCCTATCCATGCCAGTCCGAAGTGGGCAGCAGCGGGGCGCCGCTTTTTCGGTTTGACAATGATCGACTCCAACTCGTGGGCGTTCACGCCCAACACGTCGTCCCGGGAAGTCATGATCCCTGTACTGATCCGAAGGTCGCTGCGCTGATCAACGTAGGGGTGTGGCTTCGCTCGAACGATCTCGACATTGCCACCCGAACGAGGTGAGCCACATTGAGATCACGTCAGCTGCGCGTCATGGGTATAGGTAGCCGCAAACGACTTGCTCGAAGACTCGTGCTGCTCCTAGGAGCCGCTTGTCTGATCGTCGTCAGTTGTTTCAGGCTACCAGGTCGAGCCGCGCAGCCGCCGGCGTGCATTCCCTCGGTGGCAGCTTTGGATTTGGAAATCCTGTCGGCAGCGAAAACCAAGGACTTCGGAAAATTCATGGCCGCGGTAGATGCCGGGGCGGATGTAAACGCCCGTGACGCGGCCTGCAACACCCCCCTGATTTGGGCTGCGCGTGGCGTCAGCCGTGAGATTGCAGCCGAGCTGTTCGACATGAAGGTGAACTTCGCGGCCGCCAACAACGACGGGAAGACCGCAAGAGACTTTGCGGCTGAACGCGACGACGAACTGACGAGACGCATCGATGAGGCCATCTCCCGCTTCGACAGCGCAATAGGGGTCATGATCGACTCTGGAAAATTCGACGATGCTCTGGCTGAATTTGATAAGCGCGGGTTGAGCATCGACCTGCCGCTGGCGAATGGAGACACCGCTCTGATCCTCGCGGCCAGGTCAACAAATGGAAATGAAGGCGCAGTGACCGCTTTTTTTGACGCCCTGCTCGCACGCGGAGCGTCCGCCAACTGGGCTGCAATCGCGAGCGGATCGGTGAGAGCGCGGCACCTTACGCTTCTGCGGAAGGCCCTCGAGCATGTCCCAGCTGACATCACCCTCGCCTATGGCGCTCAGATTGTCGAGAAGGGCAAGTATACTGCTGAGGTTGTCGCGCTCCTCTTCGCCACGCCTGGTCGCAGCGGTCCCATGGAGGATTGGTGGAGCGTTGCTGCTGAAATCCTAGACGGCCCGTCGGCCACTGCCACCCTTCAATCGCTTCTGGACCATGGCGCCGATATTGCCGCAGCACAAAAGGCGTTGGAGGACGACGCGGCGATTGAATACCAGGATGGCACCGAGCCCAGCGGCGCTGCGCTCCGGTTCTTCTTCTCGCATGGCGTTGATGTTCCGCCAAAATCCAAGACTTTAAATAAGCTTATCCAAGTCGATTGGCATGTTCACAAACTGGATCTCGACCTTATCGAGATGGCGCTTGACCACGGGGCCCGCGCCGATGTCCCCAGTACAGAATACGATTACTCCCCGCCTAAGCTAATGTTTGACCTGCTCACGCGCCTTTATAGCGATGAGAATAGGAA
>NZ_RZSC01000790.1:0-2643 GCF_003998155.1 Mesorhizobium sp. M1E.F.Ca.ET.063.01.1.1 | reverse complement strand
CTTCTCCAGCCCGTGCAGCCGCTCCTCGCCGGCATCGAGATCGGCAAGATCCGCCGCCATCGTGTCGCGCAGCTGCGCCAGGTCGTCGACCGCGACATTGTGCTTGCGCGAGGCCGCGCGCAGCGAAAACAGCCGCTCCTCGGCCTTCTCGAGGCGCTGCGGATCGTATTCGGTGGCGCGAAGCGCCGTCTCGACGCCGGACTGCGCCGCGTCGAGCGATATCATCGCCTCGTCCAGCGACTTCACCACGTCGTCGAGCAGTCCCGGCACTTCACCTGCCTTGCGCTGCAGCCTGCGCAAAAGGCTGGCGAGCTGCGGCAGCGGCGAAGACGGCCCCGACAGCACGTCCTGCGCGTCGTGAATCTCGGACGCGATCTTTTCGGCGCGCATCATCTGGGCGCGCAATTCAGCCAGCTCGGTCTCCTCGCCCGGCTGCGGATCGAGCTTCGCCAGCTCGGCGACTGAGGCCCTGAGATAATCGGCCTCGCGCGCCGCCGCCTCGACCTTGGCGCGGTGCCTGGAAAGCTCCTGCTCGCAGTTTCGCCAGTAGCGCCACGCCTCGCCCGCCCCGCGCACAGCGCCGAGATGGCCGCCGAAACTGTCCAGCAATTCGCGATGGGCGCCGGGATCGACCAGCGCGCGCTCGTCGTGCTGGCCATGGATTTCGACCAGCGCGCGGCCGACGTCGCGCATCAGGGTCACGCTGGACGGCTGGTCGTTGACGAAGACGCGAGTGCGTCCGTCGGCCGTCTGCACCCGGCGCAGGATGATGTCGCCGTCGTCCTCGATATCGTTGTCGGCGAGCAGCGCCCGCGCTGGATGGTTGCGCGGCACGTCGAACACCGCGATGACCTGGCCCTGTGCCGCGCCGTGGCGGACGAGCGAGGCGTCGCCGCGCGTTCCAAGCGCCAGCGACAGCGCATCAAGCAGGATGGATTTGCCGGCGCCGGTCTCGCCCGTCAGGACCGAAAGTCCAGGCAGGAAGTCGATGTCCAGCTTCTCGATCAGGACGATATCGCGGATCGACAGTCTGGACAGCATCAGGAGTGTCAGGCGCCGGTGATCAGCTTCCCGGCCTTGGATATCCACGACCCGGCATTTTCGCGCGGCTCAAGCCCGTTGCTCTGCAGGAGCTTGTAGGAATCCTTGTACCACTGGCTGTCCGGATAGTTGTTGCCGAGCACCGCCGCCGCCGTCTGCGCTTCCGACGTCAGCCCCATCGCGTAGTAGCTCTCGGTCAGGCGCGCCAGCGCCTCCTCGACGTGGCGCGTGTTGGAATAGGTCTCCACCACCGTGCGGAATCGCTTGACGGCGGCGATATATTCGCGGCGTTCGAGATAGTAGCGGCCGATCTGCATCTCCTTGCCGGCGAGCTGGTCGGTGGCGAAGCGGATCTTGTCCTTGGCGTCGTCGACATATTCGGAGTTCGGCCAGCGCGTCACCAGGTCCTGCATGGTCTGCACCGTCTGGCGCGCTTCCTTCTGATCCTGGGTGACGTCCTTGATCTGCCGGTAGTAGCTCAAGCCGATGATGTACTGCGCGTAGGCGGCATCGTCGGTCGACGGATAGAGCGTGAGATAGCGCTTGGCGGAACCGATCGCCTCTTCATAATTGCCGGCGCGATAGTCGGCGAAGGCGCCCATCACCATCGATTTGCGGGCGAATTCCGAATAGGGATGCTGACGGTCGACGGCGTCGAACTTCTTGCTCGCCTCATCGAGACGGCCGGCATTCAGGTTGGCGAGGCCCTGATTGTAGAGAACGTCGGCGGGCTCGGTCTGGTCGACATAGGTCGCCAGGTTGACGTCCTTCTCGGACGACATGCAGGCCGACAGCACCAGCGACGGGGCAATCAACGAAAACGCCAGGAAAACAGCCCGATGCGGCGCCTTCGATTGACCAACTCGCGAAAACAACATGTTTGAATTCCGCCCTTTCGGCGTCGTTTCGGTCCGGGCCGCAGCCATAAACCATTATCCCCTTGCCCGGCAACGCTATGTCCGGCCAATCGCACATTTTTGTGGCGGTTTGGCGCCTTGCCCAAAGCAGTATAATTTCATGGCCTTGTGATGCACCCGTGCAACACAAGGCCACCTACAAAGCCAGAAAATCGTTAAGAATCAGATCACCCAGGGCGCGTAGACCGGTCCGCTGACGGCGATCATTTCTGCCACGCGGCCGCGCTCGCGGCGTCGTGTCTCGACGATCTCGAAGGCCGTCCGGTCCGACAGCAGCCGGCGCAGCGCCGCCGCGTTCATTCGGTGACCGCCGCGATAGGAGCGGAAGCAGCCGATGAAGCGCGCGCCGGCAAGCGCCAGATCGCCCATGGCATCGAGCGTCTTGTGCCGGGCGAATTCGTTGGGGTAGCGCAGCCCCCCGACATTGATGACGCGGTTGTCGTCGCCGATGACCAGCGAATTTTCCAGCGAAGAGCCGAGCGCGTAGCCGGCGGCCCACAGCCGCTCGACATCCTTCATGAAACCGAAGGTGCGCGCCCGCGCGATGTCGCGGCGGAAGATGTCGGGGTTGATGTCGGAGGCAAAGAGCTGGCGACCGATCGCCGGGCTTTCGAAATCGATCTCGATCTCGAATCGCGTGCCGTCGTAAGGGCGGAATTCCGCCCATGATGCGCCGGCTTCGATG
>NZ_RZSC01000078.1:0-15536 GCF_003998155.1 Mesorhizobium sp. M1E.F.Ca.ET.063.01.1.1 | reverse complement strand
CCTATGACTTCCGCTCGGCCGCCACGTCGGCCGAGCGGAAGTCATAGGCGACCTTGGTGCCGAGCAGCGCCGCCATCAGCTCGCCGTCGCCGAGCTGGCGCGTCCGGCCGATCCGCCCCGGCTGCGGGGCGCGGTGCAGCACCGTCTGGCCGTGGAAGCCGACGACGCCGATATCGGCCATGGTCATGCCCTGGCTCTCGACGAGATCCTTGACCGCGGCCGACTGAGCCCTCGTCAGCGCCTCCTCGGCCTCGCGGAAGATCGCCGGCTCCGGCCCTTCGAAATTCCACGCGCGGGCTTGGCGCAGGGTCTCTTCCAGAAGCGTGCGGATCGATTGCGGGTAGGGGGCTAAAGTGTAGGTGCCGAAGTCGGCGATGCGCTCGCCGTCGGTCTTGATCAGCGCCACGTCGATGTTGCCGTCGAGCACCGTGCCGGTCATCAGGCCGACGGCCCAGATTGGTTCCATGGTCGTTCCTCGAATCGCCGTTGGACCACGTGTCGGACGGATCGCTTCGGCAGGCAAGCCCTTCGCGACAGCCGGCGCTTGCCGCATAGGTCGGCGGCCTTTTTGCGCCAGACACCAGAAATGGAGTAACGCCGTTCTTGCCTCTTGTCGCGTAAGGCGCGAGCTTGTGCGACCATCGGCACCGGCCGAACGTCACATCCCAAGGAGGAACGACATGACAGCCAACGTCGCAGTGATCGCTGGCGCCGGGCAGGGCCTTAGCGCCTCGCTGGCGCGGCTTCTCAGCAAGGAAGGTTTCCGCGTCGTCCTCGCCGCCCGCAATGTCGACAAGCTGGCCGCGCTGGTCCAGGAGACTGGCGCCCAGGCGGTCGAAACCGATGTGTCGGATGCAGCCTCCGTCGCACGGTTGTTCGAGGCGGCCGACAAGGCCGGCTCGCTCGAAATTGCCGTCTTCAATGCCAGCGGCCGCACGCGCGGCCCGATCGCCGAGCTCGACCCCGAGGCGGTCAAGCAGGCCCTGCTCGTCGGCGCCTATGGCGGCTTCCTCGTCGGCCAGCAGGCGGCGCGCCGGCTCATGGCGCGCGGCTCCGGCTCGATCCTGTTCACCGGCGCCACCGCAAGCCTCAAGGGCTTCTCCGGCTCGGCCGGCTTTGCCATGCCGAAATTCGGGCTTCGCGGGCTGGCACAGTCGATGGCGCGCGAGCTTGGTCCGAAGAACATCCATGTCGCGCACTTCATCATCGACGGCCAGATCGAGCCGCCCGGACAGGCGGCCGATCCGGACCGCCCCGATCGTCGCCTGTCACCCGACGCGATCGCCGAAACATACCTTGCGGTCCACCGCCAGCATCGCAGCGCCTGGAGCTTCGAGGTCGAGCTCAGGCCCTGGGTCGAGGCGTTCTGACGATCATTCGTCAACTGCCCGGTAGCTGCCGTTCTCCAAGTCATAAAATCTTTGAGAGAATATTTTCCGCGTTCCGTTCGATAGGAAATGCGCTTCTTTGCCTGGCCGGGCAGCATTGGCGATGCTGATATCAAGGCTTCGCATTCCGCCAGGCCGAAATGATTTCAGGATCGCAAGGAACGCATCATGTCCGAACGCGGCAACGCTTCAAATTTTCTCGCTACGTCAATCACCAGGCGCGCCGGACTTGCCGCGCTTCTCGCCGCGACATTTGCCGTCATCGGCCTTACCGCGCCGTCGCCGTCCTTCGCCGAGGACAAGAAGGCGATCAAGGTCGGCATCCTCAGCGGCGAGGATGAGGATGTCTGGCGCGTCGTCACCGCCGAGGCGGCCAAGAAAGGGCTGACGATCGAGGCCGTGGTCTTCAACGATTATACCCAGCCCAACGAAGCGCTGGAACGCGGTGAGATCGACGCCAACGCCTTTCAGCACAAGCCCTATCTCGACAACCAGATCAAGACTCAAGGGTATCACATCGTGCCGGTCGGCTATACCGGCGTCTGGCCGATCGGCCTCTACTCGAAAAAGCATGGCAAAGTCGCCGACCTGCCGGAAGGCGCAGTCATCGGCCTGCCGAACGATCCCTCCAATGAGGGCCGCGCGCTGCATGTCCTGGAGCATGAGGGCCTGATCAAGCTGAAGGACGGCACCGGCATCCTGGCCACGACCGCCGACATTGCCGAGAACCCGAAGAAGCTGGAGATCAAGGAACTCGACGCCGGCATCGTCGGCCGTTCGGTCGACGATCTCGACGCGGCCGTGGTCAACACGGACTGGGCCTTGAAAAGCGGTCTCACGCCGGAAAACCGCATCGCGCAGGAGTCGATTGCCGACAATCCCTACCGCAACTTCATCGCGGTCAAGGCCGGCAGCGAGAACGAGCCCTGGGTGAAAACCCTGGTCGCCGCCTATCAGAACGAGACGGTGAAGGCCGAGTTCGACAAGGTCTACAAGGGCACCGGCATCAGCGCCTACTGATCGCCTTCGGCGGCATCTCGATCAAGCCGGCGGTCCGCGTCAAAGCGGACCGCCATCGCATTGCCGGAAGCGGATGGAAACAGGAACAGCGATGAACCAGCATGTCACGGCGCCGGCCGAAACAACGGACCCGGTGCCGGTCGGCGCGGTCCCGGCGGAAGATGTTGTGCGTCTCGTCGACCTCAAGCGTCGCTTCGGCGCGACGGCGGCGCTCGACGGCGTCTCGCTTACGGTGCGGAAGGGCGAGATCCTCGGCATCATCGGCCGCAGCGGCGCCGGCAAGTCAACGCTGATCCGCTGCCTGAACGGCCTGGAGCAGCCGGATTCGGGCGAGGTCTTCATCGAGGGCCGTGAGATCAGCCGCCTCGGTGAGCGTGAATTGCAGCCGCTGCGCCGTCGCATCGGCATGGTCTTCCAGCACTTCAACCTTCTGTCGGCGAAGACCGTCGAGGAAAACGTCGCGCTGCCGCTCAAGATCGAAGGTCGGCCGCACGCCGAGCGCCTGGCGCGCGCCGCCGAACTGCTGCGGCTCGTCGGCCTGTCCGAGAAAGCCAAGGCCTATCCGGCCTCGCTCTCGGGCGGGCAGAAGCAGCGCGTCGGCATTGCCAGGGCACTCGCCGCGCGACCGGCATTGCTGCTGTCCGACGAAGCGACCTCGGCGCTCGATCCGGAGACGACGCGCTCGATCCTCGCATTGCTCAAGGACATCAATTCCAGGCTCGGTCTCACCATCCTGCTCATCACCCATGAGATGGAGGTGATCCGTTCGATCGCCGACCGCGTGGCGGTGATCGACGCCGGCCGGATCGTCGAGGAAGGCGCCGTGTGGCAGGTCTTCGCCAATCCGAAATCAGAGATCACGCGCAGCCTGCTCGGCGCCATCCGGCCGCAACTGCCGCCCGAGATTGCCAACCGGCTGGTCGCCGGCGAGGGCGCGGAAACAATCCTTAAGGTCGATGTAGCCGGCGAAGCGGCGCGTGGTCCGCTGCTGTCCGATCTGAGCGCCAGTGTGCCCGGCCCGATCCGCCTCGTGCATGGCGGCATCGACCATGTCCAAGAGCAACCTGTCGGCACGCTGTTCCTCGCCGTCCCCGGCGCCGACGCGGCGCGTCTTGCGCGAACAATCGCATTCCTGAAGGACCGCCACGCGCGGGTGGAGGTGCTTGGCCATGTCGCCAGTCCTGTTTGAGCTTCTCATCCGCTCGATCTGGGAGACGGTCCTGATGACGGGCGCATCCGGCCTCATTTCGCTGGTGTTCGGCCTGCCGCTTGGGCTGGCGCTGGTCGCCACCGATCGCGGCGGCATTGCCGAAAACCTGTGGGTGAACCGCATCCTCGGCGCTTTGATCAACGGCTTCCGCTCGGTTCCTTTCATCATCCTTCTGGTGGCGCTGATCCCGGTGACGCGGCTGATCGTCGGCACGTCGATCGGCACCTGGGCGGCGATCGTGCCGCTGTCGATCGCTGCAACGCCCTACTATGCCCGCATCGCCGAAGTGTCGCTGCGCGAGGTCGATCACGGCCTGATCGAGGCGGCCCGCGCCATGGGCGGCAACCGCTGGACAATCATCCGCGAGGTGCTGGTGCCGGAAGCGCTGCCTGGCATCGTCGCCGGTTTCACGGTGACGCTGGTGACGCTCGTCGGCGCCTCGGCCATGGCCGGCGCCATCGGCGCCGGCGGTCTCGGCGACCTTGCTATCCGCTACGGCTACCAGCGTTTCGAGACCAGCGTCATGATCGCCGTGGTTGTCGTGCTGATCGTGCTGGTCTGCGGCATCCAGTGGATAGGCGACCGGCTGGTCGCGCGGCTGGATCATCGCTGATGAGCGACACCCGACAAGCGCATCGAACGCAATTTGCCGCAAAAGCCGGGAATTGAGCGGCGGCTTGCTCCGTTTGCAATGAGATTGGTCGGCGCGTTTCTTCACCCGCAGTGACGCGCATGTCATCGTGCGGTGGGGTCACCAGAGCAATTCCAGGAAAGTGCACAGCGGTTTTTCGTCCGGAATTGCGAAAGACAAAGAGTTGCCGCAAGAGGAGCCTGTCCATGGCCAGAATAATCCCGGTGCTCGATCTCGACCGCCTTGAGCAGGGCGCGTCGGAACTGCGGACTTTCTTGCTTGATCTGCGAACGGCGGCCCGCGATGTCGGCTTCTTCTACCTCAGCGGCCACGGCATAGCGCAGTCCGATATCGACGCGGTGCTCAATGCCGCGCGCCACTTCTTTGCCTTGCCGGAAGCTGACAAGCTCGCCATCGAGATGGTGAAGTCGCCGCAATTCCGCGGCTACACGCGCGCCGGCGGCGAACTGACCAGAGGCAAGGCCGACTGGCGCGAGCAGCTCGATATCGGCGTCGAGCGCACGACCATCACGCAAGGGCCGGGCGTGCCGGCCTGGACGCGGCTGCAGGGCCCGAACCAGTGGCCTTCGGCGCTGCCCGAGCTGAAGCCGGCGCTGCTTGCCTGGCAGGCGAAGGCGACGGAGGTCGCGATCCGCCTGCTCAAGGCCTTCGCGCTCTCGCTCGACCAGCCGGAAGACGCCTTCGATCCGATCTATCGCGGCGAGCCCAACCATCGCATGAAGATCGTGCGCTATCCCGGCCGCGACGCCACCGGTGACGACCAGGGCGTCGGCGCGCACAAGGATGGCGGGTTTCTCACCCTCCTGCTGCAGGACGAGAACAAGGGGCTGCAGGTCGAATATGACGGCAGTTGGGTGAATGTGGATCCGATTCCGCGGACGCTCGTGGTCAACATCGGCGAGCTGCTCGAACTTGCCTCGAATGGGTATCTCAGGGCAACCGTGCACCGTGTCGTCACGCCGCCGGCCGGTGTCGAGCGGATCTCGGTTCCGTTCTTCTTCAGCGCCCGGCTCGACGCGACGATCCCGCTGCTCGACCTGCCGGAAGAGCTGGCGGCCGAAGCGCGCGGTCCGGCCAGCGATCCCGACAATCCGCTGTTCCGCAACGTCGGAACCAATGTACTGAAGAGTCGGCTGAGATCGCACCCCGACGTGGCGCGGCGGCACTATGCAGATCTGCTGGAAAAGGCGGCGGCCACCGGCTGAGATTTTGCTGCTGCCTGCGCGAGATTTTTTCGCGATTTGGCTATTTTTTGGAATTCTGTTCGTCGCAAACCGGCCGGCTGAAGCCCAAATAACGGGTGTCGTCCGGTGTTTTCCTCCCATTGCGCCGGGCGATGTTCCCCTCTGAAGGTTATGACCTTCATTCTTTGGCCGGGCCGCTTTCGCGCCCGGCCTTTTTCTTTGGCGCAAGGACATCGCTCGTGTCGGCATTCGACCGGCCCGATGAAGGAGCCCGACATCGTTGATCTTATAATTAACATGTAAATTAGGTCTTGACGCGGAATGCCAAGCATCGTTTTTAAGCCAATGCTGCTTCCGTGGACGGGATTGCCGCTCTCGGCAAGGCCGCGGATAGAGCTGCGATACGAGCATTAATATTTTGCCGCAAGTTGTATTGTATTGGATTTCTCGGAGACCTGAATTTGCTGCCGTCCAACCCCCGTCGCTCTTTGCCGATGGCTCTTCTGCGCGCTCGCGAAGTGATCATGGCGCATTTTCGGCCGATGCTTGTCCGCCACGACATCACCGAGCAGCAATGGCGCGTGCTGCACGTGCTTGCCGAAACCGGGCCGCTGGAAGCGACCGAGCTCGCCAACCGCGCCTCGATCCTGCCGCCCAGCCTCACCCGCATCATCAGAGCGATGGAGGAGCGGGCATTCATTACCCGCAACAAGGTCAAGGATGACGGCCGCCGCGCCCTGCTCGCCATCAGCCCGGCCGGCGTGGCGCTGGTCGAAGAACTGGCGCCCGAGCGCTTCGCTATCTACGAGGCGATCGAGAAGCGCTACGGCGCCGAAGAGCACGCGCGCCTGCTGGATATGCTGGAAAACCTGATCCAGTCGGAGTCGACCGAGAGCTGAGGGGCCGAACCTCGTCCGGCCGGGGGCGGGTCACCTGCGACGCGCTCCAGCTTCTTTGGATGCTGTTCCCGCCGAAGGCTGGCGCGGCCGGTCTAGTTGCAAAGCCTGAAATCGGCGTAAGAGCTAAGCCATGAATCGCGGCAGCCCTGCCGCCAGCGCATCGATGGCCAGCCGCACCTTCAGCGGCAGATGCGGCGTTTGCAGCCAGAGCGCGTGGCAGTCGTAGAGATAGTCCGCCTGGTCCTGCAGCAGCCGCACCAGCGCGCCGGCTTCGATGCGTCGGCGCACCAGCCAGTGCGGAAGCCAGGCAAGACCCATGCCGTCGGTCGCAGCATCGGCAATCGCGTCGAGGTCGTCGAGCCGTAGCCGGCCGGCAGGTGCGATCTCGGTCACGGAACCGTCGTCGCGCGGGAACAGCCATGGCTGCAACACCTGGCCGAGCCGCCGGTAGATGATCGCCTGATGATCGGCAATGTCCTCCAGGCCAAGCGGCCGGCCGAACCTCTCGATGTATGACGGCGAAGCACAGACGATCATGCGCTGACGCGCGACGCGGCGAGCGATGATGCCGGCCCTGTCGTCGAGCGTACCGGTGCGGATCGCCAGATCGAAGTTGTCCTCGACGAGGTCGGCGAAGCGGTCGCTGAGCGACAGGTCCAACTCCAGCGTCGGATACCGGCGCGCGAGCTCGAGCAGGACCGGCGTGACGCAGTGGCGGCCGAAATGCGCTGGCATCGTCACGCGCAGTTTGCCGTGCGGCTCCGACAACTGGTCGGCCGCCAGCGCATCCGCGGCCTCCACCTCCGCCAGCACGATGCGGCAGCGCTCGTAATAGGCGCGCCCGAAATCGGTCAGGCTCTGCCGTCGCGTCGTGCGGTTGATGAGGCGCACGCCCAGACGCTCTTCGAGGAAGCGGACATGCTTGCCGACCATCGGGCCCGACAGGTCGAGCGCCGCCGCGGCGGCCGCGAACGAGCCGAGATCGACAGCCCTGACGAACACGTCCATGCTTTCGAGGCGATCCATATTCAAAACTGCTAGTTTCGACTGTTCTGCTTGAAGCCTGATTTATCGCCGCAGAAGGCGTCTGCATAGTCGATTCCATCATTTTGATTTGGAGTTGCATGGATGGCAAGGGTCGTTCGCTTCCACGCTCACGGCGGTCCGGAGGTGCTGCGCATCGAGGATGTCGAGGTGCCGCCGCCTGGTCCGGGTGAGCTGCGGATCCGCGTCAAGGCGCTGGGCTTGAACCGCGCCGAGGCCCTGATGCGCAAGGGCGCCTATATCGAGACGCCGGCGCTGCCGTCTGGCCTCGGCCTCGAGGCGGCGGGCATCGTCGAGGCGATCGGCGACGGCGTCGATGGTCTTGCGCCGGGCGACGCGGTCAGCATCATCCCGCCGCGCTCGATGGCGCGCTGGCCGGCCTATGGCGAGCTCGTCAGCTTTCCGGCCGAACTCGTCGTCAAGCATCCGCCATCGCTCGGCTTCGAAGCCGCCGCCGCGACATGGATGCAGTATCTCACCGCCTATGGCGCGCTGGTCGACATCGCCCGTCTCGGCCGCGGCGAGTCCATCGTCATCACTGCCGCGTCGAGCAGCGTCGGGCTGGCCGCGATCCAGATCGCCAACAGCATCGGCGCCGCGCCGATTGCGGTGACACGGACATCGGCCAAGACAGCGGCGCTGCTCGATGCCGGCGCCGCCTATGTCGCGGCCTCGCATGAAGAGGACCTCGAAGCGCGGCTGAAGGCGATCGCGCCTGAGGGCGTGCGCGTCGTCCTCGACGCGGTCGGCGGCCCGATCTTCACGCCGCTGACGGCGGCGATGTCGCGCGGCGGCATCCTCATCGAATATGGCGGCTTGAGCCCCAAGCCGACGCCGTTCCCGCTCTTCGAGGTGCTGGCCAAGACGCTGACGCTGCGCGGCTACCTCGTCCACGAAATCACCGGCGATCCGGCCCGGTTGGAAGCGGCCAAGCGCTTCATTTTGGGCGGCCTAGCGGCTGGCGCGCTGAAGCCGGTGATCGCGAGGACCTTCCCGTTCGACGAAATCGTCGAGGCGCACCGCTTCCTCGAATCCGGCGAGCAGTTCGGCAAGGTCGTGGTGACGGTTTGAAGCTTGCGAAGGATTTGAGCTAAGCTTCGCCGCGTTGGAGGCACATTTCATGGCCGAACGTCCGGGTCGAGGGGAAAGCAACGGAGCTGTCGCGAGCGGTCTTGCCGACGACGATCCTCGTCTTGGGCTCATCTACCAGGAGGCGGTGAGAGGTCTCACTCATCAGCAGAGCGTCGTGGAGAACATGAATACCCGCGCCGGCAGCCTTATCTTCGCCACCGCATTCGCGAATTCGTTGCTCGGCGGCGCTGCCCTTTCCGACGGGCTCGGGCTTTGGGACTGGATCGCGGTGGCCCTGCTGTTCGGCATCGGCGGGCTGATCGTCTTCATGCTTTGGCCCTATCACCAATACGCATTCCGCTTCGATCCGGAAGAGCTGCTCGATCAATATGTCGATGGCGACAGGCCGGCAACGATGTCGGCCATGCGCCGCGCGCTTGCCCTGCGCATCAAGGCGGACATGGCCAGCAACTGGCGGATTATCCAGCGGCTGCGGGTGGCGTTGCAGATCGCGCTGTTCTTTCTGTTGCTCGATATCCTGGCCTGGCTCTTCGCGATTGCCGCCGTTTGATCCGGAGCCGGCGTCATCGGCCCATGGTTCCTGCCGCCGGGCTGATCTCCGATGGTAAGTGCGAAAGGTTTCGGGTTGTCGGTGGCGCCCGCACGCCGAAGGCTCGGACCGTGAAAATCCCTCGGTCAAAGAAAACGAGGGGAGTTGTCGGGCGCCGCGGCGGTCGTTCGTCCTTGGGTGCAAAGCGCAAGAAGCTGAATAGCTGAAAGATCGTCGCAATCATGCACATCACGCTCGCCAGTCATGCACCCGGAGATCGCCAGTGACTCCCACCATCACCGCCTTTGAACGGTCGCCCGACGGCGGCAGGGGGCAGGCGCGCGATATGCGCGTTCGCTGGGCGCTCGAGGAAGTCGGCCAGCCATACGACGTCCGTCTCCTCTCGTTGAGCGCCATGAAGCAACCCGCGCATCTTGCGATCAATCCATTCGGGCAGATTCCGACCTATGAGGAAGGCGATCTCTGCCTGTTCGAGTCCGGGTCGATCGTGCTCCATATCGCGGAACGGCATGCGGGCCTGCTGCCTGAGAACGCAAACGCCCGGGCACGTGCCATCACCTGGATGTTTGCTGCGCTCAGCACGATCGAGCCGCCGATCCTGGAACGCGAAACCGCCGTGCTCCTCGAGCGCGACGCGCCGTGGCACGCTGAACGCCTGCCCATGGTCGAGGATCGCATACGCAAGCGGCTCAGCGAACTTTCCCGTCACCTTGGCGATGCCGACTGGCTCGACAGCGCGTTCAGCGCCGGCGACCTGGTCATGGTCGGCGTGCTGCGCCGGCTGAACAGATCGGGGCTGCTGGGCGAATTTCCGAACCTCGCCGCCTATGTCGCCCGCGCCGAAGCGAGGCCGGCGTTCAGGCGGGCGTTCGATGCGCAGTTGGCGGTTGCCAGGGCTGCGTCGGGTGGGTGACGAGGCGGCTGTCTCGATGCGGCGGCGACGTCGGCAATATGCCGATCTCGGCCGTTCCGCCGGCCTCTCCGTCCTCCAGAGGCGGACGTCTCGACCCGATGCAGATAGGCGGCGGGCACTTCTGCGGAGTGACTTCGGCCGGTAGGGGCTCTAAACTTGAATGCCTTTCTGCCGTCACATAGAGCGCGCCGCATGCCCCGCTTTCTCGCCGTCTACACCATGAAACCCGAAGACCTCGCCCGCTTTCGCAGCCTGCCCAAGCCCGAGCAGGACGCGATCGACGCCGTCGGGTTAAAGCGGTGGGCGGACTGGGAGGAGAGGAACGCCGCATCGTTCCCCGATCGTGGCGGCATGGTCGGCAAGACGATGCGCGTAACCAAGGACGGCATCGCCCGCGCTGTGAACCCCTTCTGCGGCTACATCGTCGTTGAGGCCGAAACCATCGAGGCCGCCGCCCGCCTCTTCGAGAACCATCCGCATTTCTCTGTCTTTCCAGGAGACGGCGTGGACATCATGCCCTTCCTCACCGACCCCGGCGCCCTGACCTCCGCCTGAGTCGCTTTGCCTTTCAATGCACCACCGCTGAAAGGCGTGCGGCCGGATGGTTTCGGACACGGCAGCTTTGGCGATCCTGACGTCGCAGCTCGCTTTGCGCAAAAATTTAAAACGTTTGCAATTCCAAAAAAGGTGATTACAAACGTTTCAACATCGCGTTCAGGGAGGAACGATTGCCGGCCCGCGTCACCACGCTGAAGGAGCTTGCCGCAAGCCTCGGCCTGTCGATCACGACGGTGTCGCGGGCGCTTGCCGGCCATCAGCAGATCGCCCTGAAGACGCGCGAGCGCGTCGCCCAGGCGGCGCGTCAGGCCGGCTATGTGCCCAACACCGCGGCGCGCACGCTGGTTTCCGGGCGCAGCGGTTTCGTCGGTCTGGTGCTGCCGATCCGCGGGCCCAATCTGGTCGATTCCTTCCTCGGCGAATTCGTCACCGGGCTCGGCGAGGGCCTGGTGTCGCATGGCGCCGATCTCATCCTCGCCACCGCGGCGCAAGACCAGGCCGAGATCGCGGTATTGCGCCATGTCGTCGAATCCGGGCGCGCCGATGGCGTCGTCGTCACCCGTATTGCCGAGGTCGACGAGCGGCTCGCCTATCTGCGCCGGCGCGGCTTTCCCTTCGTCGCCCACGGCCGGCAACTCGACAGCGACTTTGCCTACAACTGGCTCGACACCGACGGCGCGCATGCTTTCGGCGAAGCCTTCGACATGCTCTACGATCTCGGCCATCGCCATTTCGGCCTGGTGACGATTTCCGAGCCGATGACCTTCCGACATCTGAGGCAGGACGGTCTTGCCGCCGCGATTGCGCGTCGCGGCGATCCGTCGGTGCGGCTCGACGTGGCCACTGCCCCGCGCTTCGACCGCGGCGCCCGCATCCAGGCCGTCAACCGGATGCTGCACGGGCCTGAGCGTCCGACCGCCATCGTCGCCCTGTTCGACGAGCTTGCGCTGACAGTGATGGAAGAGGCGTCACGCGCCGGGCTCACGGTGCCGCGCGACCTCTCGGTCATCGGCTTCGACAATGTCGTCGCCTCGGCCTATGCGCCTCCGGGCCTCACCACTTTCGACGCCTCGATCCGCCAGTGCGCGCGCGAGATCGCCGACATGCTGCTCACCGTTATCGCCGACAGACCTGCTGAGCCGCTGACGCGGCTGATCCGGCCGACGCTGGTGCCGAGGGCGAGCCATGGACCCGCGCCGAGAACAAGAAGCTGATGCCGCCATGACGGCGCCTATAGAGGGAGGAAGAGCATGAAGACGATGTTGAAAAGACTGGCGGGTGCCGCGCTGGCCTTGTCGCTTGCCGCCGGCGCCGCCCAGGCCCAGCAGGTGCTGTTCTGGTCGACCCAGGCGCGCCCGGTCGAGGAAACGCAGAAGATGCGCGACCAGGTGCTGAAAGGCTTCGACGGTCCCGTCGACTATCAGGTCGCCGAGGACGGCCCCTGGCTCACCCGCCTGCAGGCTGAGTTGCAGACAGGCTCCGGCACCATCGGCCTGCTCGGCGGCCTGCACGGCGATTTCTCCACCGTCGGCGCCAGCCTTGTCGATCTCTCCGCCGTCGATGTCGGAGGAGTCAAGGTGAACGAGGCCTACAAGAAGCTCGGCACGCTCGGCACCGGCGAGCAAAAATACATGCCCTGGATGCAGGCAACCTTCCTGATGGCGGCCAACAAGCAGGCGCTGCAATATCTGCCGCCGGGCGTCGATCTCAACGCCATCACCTACGACCAGCTGATCGAGTGGGCGAAGACTATCGCCGAAAAGACCGGCTCGCCGAAATTCGGCTTCCCGGCCGGCCCGAAGGGGCTGAAGCACCGCTTCTTCGAGGGCTTCCTCTATCCGTCCTACACCGGCTCGATGGTCACCAAATTCCGCTCGGCCGAGGCCGAGACCGCCTGGAACAAGTTCAAGGAGCTGTGGCAGTACACCAACCCGAACTCGACCAATTACGCCTTCATGCAGGAGCCGCTGCTGTCGGGTGAAGTCTGGGTGGCGTTCGACCATGTCGCGCGCCTTGCCGATGCCTTCAACCAGAAGCCCGACGACTTCGTCGCCTTCCCGGCGCCGGCCGGCCCCGCCGGCCGTGGCTTCATGCCGGTGGTGGCCGGCGTCGCCATTCCGAAGACCTCGCCGAATGCGGACAAGGCCAAGGCCCTGGTCGCCTATATGCTGAAGCCGGAAACGCAGATCGCGACGCTGAAGGCGACCAATTTCTTCCCCGTCGTCGACGTCAAGCTGCCCGACGATGTGCCGGCCTCGGTGAAGGCCTTCGCGCCGGTCATCGCCACCATGACCAGCGCCCCGGATGCGTTGCCGGCACTACCCCCGATGGGGCTCGGCGATCTCGGCGGCAAGTTCAACCAGGTCTACACCGACAGTTTCGAGCGCATCGTGCTCGGCGGCGAGGATGTGCACGGCGTGCTCGAAGAGCAGGCGGCGACGCTCAAGGCGATCCTCGACCAGGCGAAGGCGCCGTGCTGGGCGCCCGACAAGCCGTCCGAAGGGGCTTGTCCAGTCGAATAGGATCCTCCCGAGGGGGCGCCCGGAGTTTGTTGCACTCTGGGCGCCCGGACCGCAGCACTGTCGCAGCGCGCAAGGACAAACACCATGAACGGCAAGGCTCTGCCCTATCTGCTGCTGATGCCGGCGACTTTGTTCCTGTGCGTCTTCTTCCTCTACCCCTTCGTGCTCGTCGCCTTCGAGGCGATGACCCGCGACGGCGTCTTCACGCTCGACAATTTCCGCACCATGGCCGCCAGTTGGAAGTTTCCGGCCACCGTCCGCAACACGCTGCTGCTGGCCGCGATCGTCGTGCCGATCCAACTTGCCATGGCGCTTCTGATGGCGAGCGTCGTGTCGCGGCTGGAGACCGGGCGCAGCGCGGCGCTTTACATCTTCGCCATTCCGCTCGGCATTTCCGACCTTGCCGCCGGCCTGATCTGGCTCGCCATCTTCGACCAGTCCGGTTTCCTCAACACGCTGCTTTCCGGGCTCTGCATCGTCGACCGGCCGATCATGTTCCTCGGCTACCAGAGCAAGCTCACGATCTTCATTGCCGTCGTGCTGGCCGAGATCTGGCGCGCCACCGCGATCATGATGGTCATCCTCGTCGCCGGCATGGGGCTGATCCCCAAGGAATATTATGAGGCCGCCGAAGTGTTCGGTGCCGGGCCGTGGAAGCGCTTCGTGCGCATCACGCTTCCCCTTCTGCGACCGTCGCTGCAGACGGCGATCATCCTGCGCGTCATCCTTGCCTTCGAGGTCTTCGCCGTCGTCGCGGCCCTTGGCGGCACCAATCTGCCGGTGCTGATGGGCGAGACCTACAACTGGCAATTCACGCTGCAGGACCGCAATGTCGCCGCCGCCTCGGCGCTGCTCATCCTTGCCATCTCGATCGGCTTCACGCTGTTCTTCCTGAGAGTGCTGCGCGTGCCCAGGGAGGCACGGATATGAAGGAGCCCAGGATATGAGCGCCGTCGCCGAGGCGCCGGCCGTCGCGATGGCTGACGCCCGCAAGGCCGGCGACTGGCTGCTCGTCGCCACCGCCATCCTGCTTTGCATCTGGGTGCTGCTGCCGATCTACCTGCTGATCGTCAACGCGCTGTCGTCGCCGCAGGACGTGACCGGCTTTCCCAAGCGCTTCTTCCCGTCCTTCGATCTCGGCAGCCTCGCCTTCTTCATCAACTTCGCCGGTGTCGCCAGGGCGCTGTGGAACTCGGTGCTCGTCGCCACGCTGACGATGATCCTGTCCATCGGCTTCGGCGCGCCGGCCGGCTACGCGCTGTCGCGGTTCGATTTCCCGGGCAAGGGAACGTTCCGCTTCCTGGTGCTGATGACCCGCGCCTTCCCATTGCCGCTGCTCGCGCTGCCGCTGGCGGTGATGTTCATCCGCACCGGGCTCGACGACACCGCGCTCGGCCTGGCGCTGGTGCACACCACGCTGGCGCTGCCCTTCGCCGTGCTCATCACCTTCTCGCTGTTTTCCGGCATCCCGGTCGAGCTGGAAGAGGCGGCCTGGACGCTCGGCTGCACCCGATGGCAGGCCTTTCGCAAGGTGATCCTCCCGCTGGCGCTGCCGGGCATCGCAGCTTCGGCGGTGTTTGCTTTCACCATCTCCTGGAACGAGGTCTTCGCCGCTGCCGTGCTCACCATCGAGAACCGCACGCTGACCGCCTTCCTGCTGCAGAGCCTCGGCGAATCGCCGCTCTACCTCAAATTCGCCGGCGGCGCGGCGCTCGTCGTGCCGGCGCTGATCTTCATCTTCGCCGTCCGGAAATATCTGTTCGCCATGTGGGGGATCGCCAACCGATGACGCGCGAGAGGAAGAACGCTCATGGCTGAAATCGCCATCAAGGGAGTGGCCAAGCGCTTCGGCGGCTTCACCGCGCTGCATCAGGTCGACCTCGCCGTCGCCGACCAGGAATTCATGGTGCTGCTCGGCGCTTCCGGCTGCGGCAAGACCACGCTGCTCAGGATCGTCGCCGGGCTGGAGACGCACAGCCAGGGCGAGGTCTGGATCGGCGGCCGCCGCGTCGACCATCTGCCGCCGCGCGACCGCGGCATCGCCATGGTGTTCCAGAACTATGCCGTCTTCCCGCATCTGACGGTGTTCGAGAACATCGCGTTCGGCCTGCGCATGAAGAAGCTGCCGCAGCAAGAGGTCGAGCGCCGCGTCAACCGCACCGCCGAACTGATGCATATCGAGCAGCTTTTGAAGCGCTACTCGGGCCAGCTTTCCGGCGGCCAGCGTCAGCGCGTCGCCGTCGCCCGCGCGCTTGCCATGGAGCCGGACGTCATCCTGATGGACGAGCCGCTGTCCAACCTCGACGCGCTGCTCAGGCTGGAGATGCGGGCCGAGCTAAAAGGCGTGCTCGCGGCCTCGAAGACCACGACCATCTATGTCACCCACGACCAGGTCGAGGCGATGAGCCTCGCCGATCGCATCGCCGTCATGCATCAGGGCCGCATCGTCCAGGCGGCGTCGCCGGTCGACGTTTACCGCAATCCGGCCGCCGGCTTCGTCGGCT
>NZ_RZSC01000789.1:0-2645 GCF_003998155.1 Mesorhizobium sp. M1E.F.Ca.ET.063.01.1.1 | reverse complement strand
CCATCGCGAGACGGGGGCGCCGATCCCCGTCGACGGCGTCGAGACGCCGTACTGGAGCGCGCTCAGCCACGTCTGCCGCTTCAACCTGACTGGACATCCGGCCGTCGTCATTCCGATCGGTCTCGACCGCGAGGGCCTGCCGATCGGCGCCCAGCTCGTCGGCCGCCGCCATTCGGAAATGACGCTGCTGGCAGTCGCCAAGGCGCTGGCGCGTCTTACGGACGGCTTCGTCAGGCCGCCGGGATTGTGAGCAGACAGCGGCGCTGTCGCTTACACATGCACGTCGCCGAACGACAGCTCGCCGTCGTCGGCGCGCATCAGGAAGGCAGCGGCCAAAAGCGCGAGATAGAAAACCACCACGCCGCAGACCACCACGATGCCCGGAATGGGACCGAGCGTCGCTACCCGGAAGGTGTCGAGGAGCGAGGCGCCGAAGCCGATCGGCGAGCCTTCGCGCGACAGGCTCGGCGTGGTGATCTTCAATATCCAGGCGAGCAGCAGGATCGTGTACATGAAGATGTAGTTGCGGCGCAGCCGCCTGATCAGCGCCGCGCGCTGCGAGATGAGGAAGCGCGGCGAGCGCAGGCCTTCGCCGACGATCGCCAGCCAGTTGGAGGCATAGTCCGGCTGCGGCGAAAATATCTGCGCGAAATAATAGCGCTCGAACTGGCGCACCCGCGCCCGGTAGACATCGAAGAAGCGGTAGCGCCGCGCCTCGATCCAGAGCAGCAACGTGATCAGAAGCATGGCGAAGAGCAGCACGCCATGATGCGCGCTCGGCGTCGACAGCGACACCGAGAGCATCGCGGCAACCACAGTGATCGACCAGTTGCTGGTGCGGTCGAGGCGGTCGCGCCAGCCGGCCATGCGCGCGATCTCGGCGCGGTGGAAGTGCGACATCGTGGTTGCGAATTCGGAGGAGGTCAGCTTCAGCGCGAACGCGTCGGATCCGCGCGGCGCCGCTGCCGCCTCGGCCGGCTTTATGGTCTGGACCTGGGACATCCCCTTGCCACGTGCCTCCCGCCGTGGCCGGCCGATTGAGCCGGCCACACCCCATATAACACAACGTGCGGCCGGCAAAAATGTTCCTGGATAAGTTAGGATGCGGCGGGACGCTATGCCCGCTTTGAAGTAGCTGGAAACTGCAGCACCTCTGCCTCGGGCCGGGCATACTGGGCGGTAGCCACCGCCTCGATCACGAGGTCGAGCGCGGCGAGTGCCGTGCGGCTCGTTTCATCGTCGCCGCGCAGATAGTGGCAGGCCCTGTCGAGGTGCAGGTGGGCGGCGGCAAAGTCGCTTTTCATTAGCTTCTCCTTATTGCCCGCCGTGTTCGACCATGCGCGAGTCGCTTTACGCAAACGCAAAGATCAGCGGTCGTATTTGAATCGAATTGTCGGGACGGTGCGTAATCTCCCCCCTTGAGGGGGAGATGGCCGCGCAGCGGCCAGAGGGGGTCGTCTCGCATAGAGCGCCAACCTCGTCACGGCGCACAAGACGCTGGCGCTTCACGCGAGGCGACCCCCTCTGTCGCCTTCGGCGACATCTCCCCCGGGAGAGGGGAGATCGCGGCCGTGCAACCGAAGCTCTCGCCAAACCGTTATCGCCGGGCATAATCGAGGGGTGCAGAAATTGTCCTTCATGCCCAACCGGCGCCGGCTGCTGTCGGTCTCTCTCGCGCTTGCGCCGGCGGCGCTCCTTTTGATGCCGGCTGTCGCCTGGGCCGCCGAGAAGAGCGGCATGTCCAGCGAAGGCATCTTCGTTCTCGAAATCATTTTGCTGCTCGTCGTCGGCCGCGGCATCGGCGAATTGCTGGAGCGGTTCGGCCAGCCGGCGGTTATGGGCCAGTTGATCGGCGGCATCCTGCTCGGCCCTTCGCTGCTCGGCTGGCTGTGGCCCGCGGCCGAGCGCGTGGTCTTTACGGGCGATGCCGCGCAAAAGTCGATGATCAATGCCATCGCCCAGCTCGGCGTGCTGATGCTTCTGCTGCTGACCGGCATGGAGACGGATTTGCGGCTGGTGCGCCGCGTCGGCCGCGCCTGCTTCTCCATCTCGGCCACGGGTGTCGCCGTGCCTTTCGTGCTGGGCTTCGCGGCGGCGCAATTCATGCCGGACACGTTGCTCGCCGCCGGCAGCGAGCGTGTCGTCGCCGGCCTGTTCCTTGGCACCGCGCTTTCGATCTCCTCGGTCAAGATCGTCGCCATGGTGGTGCGCGAGATGAACTTCATGCGTCGCGACCTCGGCCAGATCATCGTCTCCTCGGCCATCATCGAAGATACGATCGGCTGGGTGATCATCGCCATCACCATCGGCATCGCTACGCATGGCCGCATCGAGGCCGGCAGTCTGGCCTTCACGCTGGCCGGCGTTGCCGCCTTCATGGGTTTTTCCTTCACGCTCGGCCGGCGCATCGTCTTCGACGCCATCCGCTGGACCAACGACACCTTCCGCTCGGAATATGCGGTGGTCACCGTCATCCTCGCCATCATGGGCGCCATGGCGCTGATCACCGAGCTGATCGGCGTCCACACCGTGTTAGGCGCTTTCGTCGCCGGCATACTGGTCGGCGAGTCGCCGATCCTGTCGCGCCACATCGAGGGGCAATTGCGCGGAGTGATCACGGCACTTTTCATGCCGGTGTTCTTCGG
>NZ_RZSC01000788.1:0-2645 GCF_003998155.1 Mesorhizobium sp. M1E.F.Ca.ET.063.01.1.1 | reverse complement strand
GATCAGTGTTCCGGAAGTTGGACCTGATCTAAGTGCAATGGGCTTCAATATAGTCAGCCGTGCGAATAATCACACGCTTGACTGGGGTGTTGAAGGTTTGCGCGAGACAAGTCGCGCCCTAACTAGCAATGGGATTGTGCATGCAGGCGCCGGTGAGAATCTAGCGCAGGCCGGAGGAGCGCGGTTCCTGGAAACCCCACGTGGTAGAGTGGCGCTTGTCTCCTTTGCGGCTACGTTCGAGCCTATGGCTCGCGCGTGCGATCCTGCTGGCGAGGCCCCCGGTAGACCAGGGCTTAATCCACTTCGCTTGGCGAGAAGTGTCGTTGTCTCCTCGGAAATGCTCGAGCGCCTACGAGAGGTGCGAGAAGCACTTCCTTGGTATGCGCCCCCTCCTAAAGAAGCTTCGCGTGTGACCATTCAATGGCCATTTGGGGAGGTAGTATTCCAAGCGGGGGAAAAGCCCGGCTACAGCTTCGAACCAAATGCGCGGGACGTGGACAATATTTTGCGCAACCTGCGTCAGGGAAAGCAGTTCAGCGATTTTTGTATAGCGACAAACCACGGGCACGAGCCAGGCGAGTTCAGTCGTGAACCGGCTGACTACGAACAAGCATTTGCTCGCAAACTGATCGACGCCGGAGCAGATGTATATATCAATCATGGGCCTCATCACATTAGGGGCATTGAAATCTACAAGGGCCGGCCCATCTTCTATGCCTTGGGCAATTTCTTCAATCAGGACTTAAGGTCTCCAGTCGGTGCAGATATGTTCGACGCACACGAAAAGGATCCTCGGCTGGACACCGATGCTGAGGTAAGCGCTCACGAGATGGCGGTAGGCTATCCATCGGCAGAAGGATTCCTTCCGCTACGCGACGCAGAATTCTATGAAAGCGTTATTAGCGTGAGCCGTTTCGAGAATAATCGGTTGGCTGAGATAAAGCTCTATCCGATTGAGCTCCGACGGACGAGCAGGTTCGCCAACCGCGGAGTGCCGCGTTTAGCTCCCGCCCCGCAGGGATATGCCATATTGGAGCGACTTCAGGCACTCTCCGAGCCATTTGGCACGAAGGTGGAGATCAACAACGGCGTAGCGATCATCCGGCTGCAGCCGAGCCCTGCCCAGCCAGAATAGTCTGATGCTGACATGCCGAGCTTGCGGCATCGAGCCCTTGGCCTACTTGCGCCACATCCTCAGCGAACTGCCGCAGCGCGTAACAGATGCTGACATCACCGATCTGCTGCCATTCAACTTCGCCGAAGCCGCCGCGGCCTGATCCAATGATCCCGTCTGACAGCGGTCGCTGTCAGACGGGCCGCGTCAACGCGCATGGAAATGAGCGCTTACAAAAAAGCCATCGGGCGCTCAAGCTCGAAGGGTGCCATCGCTGTTCTCTAGGGCCTTACACTACGGAAGTTATTGAACGAACTTACGCCATCCCGCCCTGGGCTTGCAAACGAATTTCAAGGTCAGGTCATGCACCACAGCAAAGCTCAATGCATAGTGTCGTTGGTGATTGCGCACCTCAGTATCGACGCTGCAAACCTAGCATCTGAACCGGTCGGGGGCGGCGGACGCGTGGCGGGTAGCTTAGTCTCGCTCTACCGGGACATCGGGATATGTCACCGGGGTGGACCATGCGGGGTCAGCATGCTTTCCCCAGTAGAGATCTGTCAGTTGGCGCGTAACGGGGCCAATCTTGCCATCCCCGATCTCTTCGTAGTCGACCTTCGTGACCGGCATGATGCCGCCTGCCGTGGAGGTGATGAATACCTCGTCAGCGGCTTTGAGCTGTTCAGGCCGCAAGTCGCCGATCGTAACTGGCCAGTCTAGTTCGGCACACAGATCAAACACTGTCTGGCGTGTAATGCCTTGGAGCACACCATAGCCTGGCGTGCGAAGGCGGCCGCCTTTGACGGTGAATACATTGAAGCCTGGACCTTCTGCGATGTTGTCATCTGTATCGACAACCAAGGCCGTCTCCGCACCACGGTCGTAGGCATCGAAGAGGCCCTTCACCAGGTCGAGCCAGTGATAGTTCTTGATCGAAGGGTCAATGGATTTGGGAGGGATGCGAACCGTGTCGCTGACGGCGATGTGAAGGCCGCGCTCGAGTTGTTCCTTGTTGGCCACCGATCCAAAGGGCACCGCGAAAGCCATGAAATGGTTTTCCGCCTCGCGCGGGTCGCGACTGAACGTCGGCGACGCGCCTCGCGTGCAGATCATCTCGACATAGGCTGACTTGTGGCCCGATAGAGCGACGCAGTTGGCGAGAATGCCCTCGATCTCCGCCCGGCTGTAAGAAATCTTCATGCGGAGCCGTTCCATGCCTCGGAAGAATCGATCGAGGTGCAGGTCGAGTCTGAAGAAACGGCCATCCCAAACGTGGACGGTGTCATAGGTGGCGTCAGAGTGTAGAAAACCCCAATCCAGGACGGAAACCTTGGCTTCCGACATGGGAAGATACTGCCCGTCCATGAAAGCCACGCCTCGTGGGTATGTCCGACGGTCCCGATGATGCAACTCGATCGCGGGGAGCTCCGTTCCTGGCTCGGTAGCCACAAGTGTCATTTCTTTCATCCTCTATCCAGCAGACCTAGGCGCTATACCCGGTAGGATTGGAGCCACTTCTGTTAGCGCCCTT
>NZ_RZSC01000787.1:0-2649 GCF_003998155.1 Mesorhizobium sp. M1E.F.Ca.ET.063.01.1.1 | reverse complement strand
CTCTTGAAGTGCTGCCGATCGCTGCGAAACGATCGTTTTGGAGTGATTTTTGGTGTGCCACAGCCCCTGCCGGCACGCAACGTAAACCACTTGTTAACCTTAACGACCCCGACCCGTGAACAAACGTTAACGATGCTGGCACGCATCCTGCTCCGCACCGCATGAAGGTCATCGGAGGGCGCCCTGTCTGTTCGCCGATGGGACAGCAAAAAGACAGATTGCGCGGAGCGGAATGAAAATGAATCAGAACGGATCAATCACGCTGTTCCAATATTGGAACCGGCTGCGTGATGGCCGCCCTGCCCCGAAACGCTCGGAGGTCGAGCCGGCGGACATCAAGTCGCTCCTGGCCGACACGTTCATCCTGGAGCGGGACACGCGCGGGGAAGCCGTGTTCCGGCTCGCCGGCACAAGGCTCTGCGCCTGCTACGGCCGCGAGCTCAAGGGCTTCTCGTTTCCCTCGCTCTGGCGCGAGAAGGACCAGCGACTGGTGTCGCGGCTCATCCACGGCGTCTTCGACCAGAAATCGCTGCTGCTGATGAACTACGAGGGCTTCAGCCGAAACGGCCGTTCCAACAAGTTCGAACTGCTCGCGCTGCCGCTCGACGGCGGCATCGAGAATCCCCGCTGCCTCGGCATCATCAGCGCCGTGGAAAGGCCGTTCTGGCTGGGCGCCGACCCGCTTGCCGATGCCCAGATCGACGCGATCCGGGTCATTGATCCCGACAAGGAACCGATGTTCCTGAAGAATCGGCCTGCGATCGATGTTCCTTCGCTGGTGCCGACGGAGTTCGACGCGCATGAGACCATTCCCGCGCTCGGCCGCGTGCGCCGGATTCGCCACCTCGTCGTCTTCGACGGCGGACGCAACGAATGAGGCAAGTGGCCGGGAATCCTGGCCCGATCGATTCTGACTTTGCCCCTGAGACAAGCTCCGATCTCAAGCCGTTCGCGGCCGACTTTTTCCCCTTTGTTAACCTGCTTTGCTGTAGCTTTTTCCGGCGAAATTCCGCGCATCGTCGCGTGGAGTGCCAACGGGGTGCAGGCAGCCATGAGGTCAACGGCGGTAGAATACGCGCCGTCCCGAGCAGAGCGGCGCAATTTCCAGCGCGTCCGGGTGAAGATTTACGGGCGGTTCATGCTGGAGGACCGCACCGAACATCCGTGCCAGGTGATCGACATGTCGCCCGGTAACGTCGCCTTGCGCACCGACCGCGTCGGCATGCCGGGCGAAAAGGTCATTGCCTATATCGACCATATCGGCCGCATCGAAGGCATCGTGACACGGACTTCGCAGGACGGTTTCGCCATGACCGTCATCGCTTCCGACCGCAAGAAGGACAAGCTTGCCGCTCAGCTCACCTGGCTTGCCAACAAGCACGAGCTGGACCTGCCGGAAGACCGCCGCCATGAGCGCGTCGCGCCGCGCAATCCGATGAGCGTGCTGCAGCTCACCGATGGGCGCCAGTATCAGTGCCGCATCATCGACCTGTCGCTTTCGGGCGCGGCGATCGAGATCGACGTCAAACCGGCGATCGGCGTGCAGGTCATGCTGGGCACGATGCGCGGCCAGGTGGTGCGTCACTTCGAGGACGGCGTTGCCATCGAATTCGCCGTCATTCAGCGGCCGGAAACGCTGGATTCGGAATTCAACGCGCCGCGATCCTGACGCGAACGCATCCGGGTACAACCGAACCGGCCGCACGCGGCCGGTTTTTTTGTTGCCTCAAAGAGACATCGTCCGCAACCACTCGCCGCCCGCCGAGCCGTCGCCGATCGCCTGCGCGCGCCAACCAAATCCCAACGATCTCAAACCGAGATAGTTCAAATTTTATATTTATTCTACGGGCGTTTTACTCAATATCTACTTCGCGTTTTTGCGTCAAATAAATCCCAACGTGGCACAGTCTTTCTCAAACGGGGAGACTGCCATAATGAAAATGACGAGGGGCAAGCTGTTGCTCTTGGCAATGGCGATGCAGCTTTCCGCCTGGGGAACGGCAAGCGCGGGACCGGTGCTCATGCATACGGGCGGCCGCACCACCCAGCCGGTCGGCCACTATGAATTCTGCCAGCGCGTGCCGGTCGAATGCAACGAAAGGACGCCGAAAGAGCCTCCGGTCGAACTGACCCGCAAACTGTGGGCGACGATCGTCAGCATCAACAATTCGGTGAACATCCGGGTCAAGCCGCGAACCGATATGGAAATCTACGGGGTCGAGGAATACTGGGCCTATCCCGACAACGGCTATGGCGACTGCGAGGATTATGGGCTGGAGAAGCGCCGCGAGCTGATGGCGGCGGGCGTCCCCGCCGGCGACCTCTTGATGACGGTCGTGCGCCAGCCGAACGGCGACGGCCATGCGGTGCTGACGGTGCGCACCAGTCTCGGCGAGTTCATCCTCGACAATCTCGAGCCGAAAGTGCTCGCCTGGAACGACACGGTTTACACCTACCTCAAACGTCAATCGGCCGAGAATTCGGGCGTTTGGGTTTCGATCAACGACGGCCGCGAGGACGCCGTCGCCAGCGTCCGCTAGGACGCCGATGCACGTCGCCCAAAAGTGCGCAGCGGTTTTGGGCCAACGACATGCACAAAGAGATTGAGCACGCCGCATTCATGCGGCGTGCTTAAGAAAAGCCCGGTCG
>NZ_RZSC01000786.1:0-2654 GCF_003998155.1 Mesorhizobium sp. M1E.F.Ca.ET.063.01.1.1 | reverse complement strand
GAATATGCCGAGTCGTACCCAGATCACGCGCCACGATTGCGTCGAAGGTTGGAGCTGCATCGCCAAATGGACCGGCACGCCGCTGTCGCTGGTGCTCGACCAGGCTGTGGTGAAACCCCAGGCCCGGTATGTGATGTTCCACTGCCTCGACACGATCGACCGCAGCCTCTCGGGCGACATCAAATACTACGGCACCATCGACCTGATCGACGCCCGCCATCCGCAGACGATCCTGGCCTACGGCCTCAACGGCAAGCCGCTTCCGGTCGAGAACGGCGCGCCGCTGCGCGTGCGCGTCGAGCGCCAGCTCGGCTACAAGATGCCGAAATATCTCTACAAGATCGAGGTGGTCGACAGCTTCGCCAATATCGGCGGCGGCCGCGGCGGCTATTGGGAGGACAATGGCTACGACTGGTATGGCGGCATTTGATGGCCCACCGCCTGCAGGCCGAGCACGATCTTCCGTCAGCCGAGATCAACGCGATCGAGCAGCGTCTCAACAGCGACAACCGGCTTCTGACAGGCCGCGATGACCGTGGTCTCGTCTTTACGCTGCGGGACAAAACCGGACACGCTGTCGGCGTCGCCGCCGGCTATTCCTAGGCGGGGATCGCCGAACTCAAACTGATGTGGGTCGAGGAAACCTGCCGAGGTGTCGGCCATGGCAGGAAGCTGCTCGATGCTTTTGTCTCCGAGGCGGCCGCCCGAGGCGCGCGGCGCGTGTGGGTCTCGACACACGACTTCCAGGCGCCGGGCCTTTACGAAAAGGCCGGCTTCGAGCGCATGGCCGAATCCGCCGGATGGCCCGAAGGCCTTTCCAACATCATCCTTTGCAAGACGATGGTCCCCCGATAGGCAGCAACCGGGCGCGTCTGGCATTCAGTTATGCAGATCTTGGCGACACGATCATTCGTCCTGTGTGTCGTCCGGATTATCCACCATACAGCCGACTCCGTGGCATCCCTGATAGTTGCCGTGGGTATCGAAATTGGGATTGCCTTCCCTGTCGAATTGCGGCGTCGGGTCGATCCATCGGTCGTCGCGGCGCGGCTGCGGCCTCGGATAGTAATTGTCTGAATGGTGGCCGTGCTGGTTGTTGTTATCGAGGATCGCGCCGACGATGCCCCCGACAATGATGGCCGCCGCCGCATCGCCGGGAGACGGCCTGCGGCCGGAGCCGGCGACCAGGAATTCCGCCGAGCAGCCCTTGTCCACCCAGACGCCGCCGCCGTCATAGCCCCAGCTTGTGCCGTACTGGCAACGAGACTTCGACAGCCGGTTGGTCAGTTGAACGCCGCCGCGCGTGTCGACCCCGCAATAGGAATAGCGATAGTCCGCGCTGGAGCAGACCACGCGTCTGGGGCCTGCCGCCTGCGCTCCCTCGGGCAGAAGCGACAGCTTTGCCGGATTGCCCAGGAAGCAAGCCAGGAACATCATCGAGCCGGTAACTGCCATCCGCGCCGACATTGGCAAATCTCCATCAGGTTCCGCTATCGACAGAATGGCACCGCTGTGTAAATCTGACAACCGGAGGGGCCAGCAGCGAGGTTATATTCATGCGAGCTAAGATAGTCGCCGCGATTATACTTGCCTTTTCTGCCTGGTTTGCTCTTTTGCCGGCACGCGCCGATGACAGCCTCAAACATGTCATCGATCAGAAGACGCTGACGGTCGGGGTGGCAATCAATCCGCCCTGGATCCTCAAAAAGGCCGACGGGAAATTCGCGGGCTACGATGTCGATCTGACCAATGCGCTCGCCTCGGATCTCGGCGTTGAATTGAAGCTGGTCGAAGTACCCTGGAACGACCTGAAGACGCGGCTGCTCAAGGGCGACTTCGACCTGATCGCGGCCGGTTATGCCAACACGCCGGAGCGCGCCCGCGACGTCGTGTTCTCCAACCCCACGGGCACCGCCGACATTCGCATGGTTGCCTCAGTAGCCAGCGTCGGCAGGCGGCCAGGCAAGGCGCTGACGGCGCCCGGCTACAAGATCGCCGTGCTCTCCAATTCGACCGACGAGGCGGCGGCCAAGGAGGCTTTCCCGAAGGCGGAGATCTTATCCTTCGCCAACACCACCGACGTCTTTGCGGCTCTCATCGGCGGTGACGCGCAGGCCATGGTGGCCACGTCGCCGACGCCGCAGATGGCGGCCAGGCTCTATGACGCGAAATTCAAGCTGGTGGGTGGCCCGCTGCTGCGCACGCCGGAAGCCTTCGCCTTGCGCCCTGATGACATTCGCCTCGTCCAGTACGTCGACAACTGGATCGGCGCGCGCACCGCCGACGGCACCATCGCCGGCATCCGCCGCTACTGGTTCGGCGGCTTCAAATGGATGTCGCGCTTCGACACCAACGCCAAGCCGGACCAGGCCAAGCCGAAGCAGTAGCCTCAAGCCACCTTGTCGAGCAGCGGCTTCAGCGCCGGATGGATTTCCGGCGAGGCGTGCTTGATCAGCGTCAGCAGCGCGCGCTCATTGTCGCGCAGCGGACGCCGTCCATCGCCGACGCGCTCGGCAAGCCACCTGGCCTCGCCGGCGTCGATCGTCTCGGCGCGGCGGGCAAGCGCCTCGGCCGCCCTGTTCTTGGCTTCCCACTCGGCCTCGATGTCGCCGGGCGAATGGTAGGCTTCCATGATACCGGCGAGCCCGCCCGAC
>NZ_RZSC01000785.1:0-2657 GCF_003998155.1 Mesorhizobium sp. M1E.F.Ca.ET.063.01.1.1 | reverse complement strand
GCACGGACCCTGGCCGACAAAGTGAAAGCGAAGCAGTGGCTGTTGCGGAAAGGCGATGCTCCATGGATGTCGGAGCTCGCAGCGGCCATAGTTGACGCCACTCAGGTGAAAGTCTTGCAGGACTTCGCTGAGCGCATCCATCGGGATATGTGGAGGCGGGCGGGACGAATAGTCAGGCATTTGGCTTTTATAGATGCCAAGCGTCCGGCAAGCAAGCGGAGGCCGCTTCAACGGCACCCTACCCTTCCTGGCAGGCCTCCCGCCCTTGCCTCCCGCTCCCGCTGCATGCAAGGAGTGCTTCGAAACAACGGGATGATTGGCATGGCGGCTGAAGCATCGAGCAGCGATCTCGTACAGGTGGTGGCGCTGCTTGCTGCCGGCGTGGTCGCCGTGCCGATCTTCAAGCGCATGGGGCTGGGCTCCATCCTCGGCTATCTGGCGGCGGGCGTGGTCATCGGGCCGTTCGGCCTACGCGTTTTTTCCGAATCGGAGGCCATCCTTCATGTCGCCGAGCTTGGCGTCGTCATGTTCCTGTTCATCATCGGCCTCGAAATGCAGCCGTCGCGGCTCTGGGGCCTGCGCCGCGAGATCTTTGGGCTCGGCGCGCTGCAGGTCGGCGTCTGCGCCCTGCTTCTGACCGGCGTCGGACTCGCCGGAGGTTTTCCGATCGCTCAGTCCTTCGTCGCCGGCGCCGGCTTCGTCCTGACCTCGACGGCTATCGTCATGCAACTTCTCGAGGAACGCGGCGAGATCGCCACGCCCAAGGGCCAGCGCATCGTCTCGATCCTCCTGCTCGAAGACCTGATGATCGTGCCACTTCTGGCACTCGTCGCGTTCCTGGCGCCGGGCGGCGCCGACACCAGCCTGTCCGAACGGTTCACCGAGGTTGGCATCGGCGTCGCGGCAATCGTCGGGCTGGTGGTGGCAGGACGCTATCTGCTCAACCCGCTCTTCCGCATCCTGGCCGATGCCCGCGCCCGCGAGGTGATGACGGCCGCGGCGCTGCTCGTGGTGCTTGGGTCGGCTCTAGCCATGCAGCTTTCCGGCCTGTCGATGGCGATGGGCGCTTTCCTCGCCGGCGTGCTGCTCTCCGAATCGACCTTCCGCCATCAGCTCGAAGCCGACATCGAGCCGTTCCGCGGCATTCTGCTCGGCCTGTTCTTCCTTGCCGTCGGCATGTCGCTCGATCTCGGCGTCGTCGCCCGGAACTGGCGGCTCGTCGCCATCTATGTCGTCGCCTACATGATCATGAAAGCGCTCGGCATCTACATCGTCGCGCGCATGCTCAAGAGCGGCCACCGCGAAGCGCTCGAGCGCGCCGTCTTCATGGCGCAAGGCGGTGAGTTCGCCTTCGTGCTCTATTCCTCGGCGGCCGCGGTCGGCATCATCGACGGCCAGGCCAACGCCACGCTGACCGCCATCATCATCATCTCGATGGTGCTGACGCCGTTGGCAATCGTGGCGCTGCGCTACCTCACGCCGCGCGACGAGCAATCGCTGGAAGGTGTCGACATCGCCGACGGCCTCACCGGCAGCGTGCTGATCATCGGCTTCGGCCGCTTCGGCCAGATCGCCAGCCAGCCATTGCTTCTGCGCGGTCTCGACGTCTCGATCATCGACAACGAGGTCGAGATGATCCAGGCGGCGGCCGATTTCGGCTTCAAGGTCTATTACGGCGACGGCACCCGGCTCGACATCCTGCATGCGGCCGGCGCCGGCCGGGCGCGCGCCGTGTTGATCTGCGTCGACAAGCCGGACGCAGCCGTGCGCATCGCGCAACTGATCAAGTCCGAATTCCCGTTGGTCACCGTTATGGCACGTGCCTTCGACCGGGGAACCGCGCTGCAGCTCATCCGCGCCGGCGTCGACTATCAGCTGCGCGAAACCTTCGAATCGGCGCTGGTCTTCGGCGGCTCGGCGCTGGAAGCGCTGGGCGTCGACCCGGAAGAGGTCGCCGATGTCATCGAGGACGTCCGGCGCCGCGACACCGCCCGTTTCGAAACGCAACTGGCCGAGGGCGTGCGCGCCGGCCAGCGTTTCCTCAAAGGCAATATCGGCACGCCGATCCCGACGCCGCTGACCCAGCCACGCCGCGCCGGCCGGGCGCTGAACGAAGAGACGGCCGGCGTGCTGAACAAGGCAGAGACGAAGAGCTGAAAGGGTAATGCATGTCAGAGCTCGACGCGCGGGCGCTTTCCGTCACCAAATTCTGGCGCGATGCCGGCGAGGACGCCTGGTTCGAGAAGAACGACGCGTTCGACGCGGATTTGCGCAATCGCTTCCTCGGCCTGCACCATGCCGTCGCGCGGCGCGAATGCGACGACTGGAACGCGCACGCCGAAGGATCTCTGGCGCTGATGATCCTGCTCGACCAGTTCCCGCGCAATTGCTTCCGCGGTACCGGACACATGTATGCGACCGATCCGCTGGCCAGGCATTTCGCCGACAGGGCGATCGCCGCCGGCCATGACCTGGCGCTCGACCAGGCCTTGCGCGTTTTCCTCTATCTGCCCTTCGAGCATTCGGAATCGCTCGCCGATCAGCAGCGGTCGGTGGAACTCACCACAGCCAAGGCCCCGGACTATCTCAAATACGCCAGGGAGCACCTGGAGATCATCCAGCGCTTTGGCCGCTTTCCGCATAGAAACAGGATGCTG
>NZ_RZSC01000784.1:0-2657 GCF_003998155.1 Mesorhizobium sp. M1E.F.Ca.ET.063.01.1.1 | reverse complement strand
CGTCCAGCACGATGATCGCCAACTTGTCCTGCAACCGCGGCGGAATGTCGTTTCGAAGCATCGTCTCAAGTGCCTCAGGGCCCGATGGAAGTGCTTGCCCATCGCTGCGACCGGGAAGCGGGAACTCGGTGCCGAACCAAAAGACCAGATACATTCCGAGTCCGTCGGCGCCCGCATCGGCGGCGTAGCCGGCGAGTTGTTCCAACGGTGCCGACCACAGCTCCCTATTGCAGTGACGCTTGGCCTCAATCGGGAGATTCTTGCCAGCGTGGCTGAGGAGCAAGACGTCAGCCCTGGTATTTTCGCCACGCCGCGCTTCAGGGAGGCTGGCGACAATACCATATCTCTCGAGGCGCACCCGTAGCAGTTCAAGAATCCGATCGCGGTCCTCATTCTCGATCTGCGGCGTGATTGCGGCCCCGTTCTTGTCCGTGTTCCAGAATCGCTTCCACGGTGTTTCACTGCCGGTCCGCAGCGTCGCCCTGTATCGATCGATCTCTTCGAGAGCCACCGCCGCAAGATCAGCCGGGCTAGCTGGAGCGCCGCCCGCTAAGGCTGCGGTGAGATCGCCCACTCGTGGCGCGACATAAAGGTCATCTCGCATCATTCTCGCATGTTCGGCTGCCGCGTGGGCGAGCTGCGGCCTCCAACTTGGGTGAACGTCTGACGCAAGCAATTTAAGGACATCACCAGCATCGGAATTCTTCGACGCGCTCAGTCGGCGGATCGCAGCCCTGACGATACCGCTGACTGTGTTAGAGTGACGCCAATCATCGTCGTCGGCTTCATATGCATTTCCAAGAACGGCAATCCGGAAGCGATCCAGTGCATTGGGTTGCGGCGATCGTTCGTAGAATGCCTCAGCCAGACCCCCGTTCGGCCTCAACAACACGCCTTGGGCTTCCTCCGCAGAGAGTTCAGCGGAGACGGTTGTCGTATCCAGAGCCAGCCGGACAAAACTCCAGATCTCTCGCTGTTCATGGCCGAGATCGGATCGTTGCAGCGCTGATGCGGCGAAGCGGACCAAATCTTCGGAACTGAGTACCGATGCACCTGCGACCAGCGCCTGCCGTAACGCGGGCATCGGTAGGACTGGTCGACTCCTCAGCAGCTCCTGAAGGCAGGCCGCGACGAGCTCATGCTCTTTGGCGCTCATCAGGTGGTGAAGGCCGTCCAGATCATCATCTCCAGCGTCAAGGGCGGCGTTCCAGTACCGCAAGATTTGGCTGACACCGTCCTCCCGATCTTGCGCGAGACGTTGAACCCCCCAGATGGCAAGCGACGGCCCATCCTCGCCGCTGAAATAGTTATGTCGCAGTCCGATTAGCGCGCAGACCAAAGGGGCCGCAGCAAGCTCGGGCTGTCTCCCATGCAACAGGCCTTGATGCAGACCAGCGGCTACAACCCACTCTTGTGGGTGGGCTCTGTTCGTTGCCTCGGCCCGACCAAGGCTCTCGGCATCGACTTTGATGTCGGTGTGAATCGCAAACTGGACGAACCCTTCTGCAATGGCGGCTGCAATCTCATCATTGGTGTATGCTTTGACCTTGGCGAGAGGGTTGTCCTTCTTCGATATCCGCGCATTGCGGTAGTGATCGGCTGCCCACGTCAAAGCACTGAACTCGCTCGCGACGCCGCTTGCAATCGCGGCGGCCTTCGGGGTCAAGGCGGCGATATTGTTCTTCCGTGAGGCTTCCGTCTTGGCTTTTAGTTGGGCCTGCCGCTGCGCCTCTTGCTTCTTCCACTTGGCGTTCGGATCGGAAAGAAGCGACTTTACAAACCCCGCGTAACCACCTTCCTCTTTGAGAATGGCGACAACCTTGCCTTGCCATGTCGGCCAATGCGCCTCTCCGCGCGCAGCATATGCGGCAATTTCAAACAGTCGCCTGCGCCCTGACCCTTTCGCCTCGGTCCGGGCCAGCGCAAAAAGCCCCTCGACCAGGGCCTCTGAAGGAAGGCGGCGCATGGTCGAGATGTAGTGGTTCACAACAACCCAAGGTCCGTCAGAGGGGTCGCCGGTTCGCGACATGGCGAGAACGAAGTCGAGTTCTCTCCGTTGCGGGTCATGGTCCACCCACTTCTGCATCGCCTCGACCACGGTGCTTTCCAGCATGTCCCATTCATGCTCCCGGGCATTGTTTATCCAGGTCCACAGGCGGTCGGCCCCGACATCTGGAGACCGTTCGATGGCGGAAGCCAGCGCCAGATCGATGAAAGAGCGGATTTGTGATTTCTGCCGTAGCGCGCTCGTGGCTCCCTGCGAAATCGGAACATCAAAAAGGTCCTCGGGAGCAGAGCGACGCAGGGCAAAAGCCAGCGATGTCAACGCTCCGCGGTCTTCAATTTCATCATCGTCCGATGGTGCGGGAAGTGCGCTGAAGTCGGCCAGGAGCTTGCGGACCTCGGAAGAATCTATCGCGTCTGCCGGCATACCTGCCAGAAGCCTCGACCTTAGCACCACCTGGCCCGCTACGGCGGGCTGACGTTCCAGTTCAACGATGAGGGTCCGACGTGCGGCGGCTCGATCCTCGCTTGCTCGGAGGATTACTTCCGAGGCGCGTTCCCGCATCCATAATGGTCGACTGTCATCGAGCACGATCGCATGAAGTTTGCTTTGAATGTCCTGTACCACAGGCCCTTCCGAGAGAGCCTGCAAG
>NZ_RZSC01000783.1:0-2661 GCF_003998155.1 Mesorhizobium sp. M1E.F.Ca.ET.063.01.1.1 | reverse complement strand
TTCGGCACAGGGCTGAGCGAAGGGGGGCGGGTAGCCCGGGCCCTTGCGGACGGGCACGGCGGATAGATCGATCTTGGGCATGGCCGATCCTTTCGGGCTCCCCCTTCTCCCCTTGTGGGAGAAGGTGGCCGAGCGAAGCTCGGTCGGATGAGGGGTGCTCCAGCTTGGCGATACGCTATTGTAACCGTCTCATCCGCACAGAGAAGGCACACAGTCGCCGCCGTCTTGTTCCTTCCAACACCCCTCATCCGTCTCGGCGCTGCGCGCCGATCCACCTTCTCCCACAAGGGGAGAAGGTAAGGACCGCTTCACCCCTGATGCGCCACCGCCAGCTCCTTCACATGCTTCTCGTGCATCTTGAGCACCGGCAGCTCCTTCTTGGCGAATTCCTTCATCGCCGGGTCGTCGCCGGACTTCGCATAGGTGCTGAACAGCGCGACGGCGTCCTTGTGCGCGTCGGTCTGCATCTTGATGTACTTCTGGTCGAACTCCTTGCCGCTCGCGCTCTTCAACTCGCCTAGCATCTGCTGTTCCTTGGGCTGCATCCCTGGCCCGGCCGGCTTGATCGAGGCCGTCGTCTGGCCCTGGCTCATCGCCGCCTTGAAGTCATCGCCAGCCTTGGTGTGGTCCTCGATCATCTGCCTGGCGAAGTCCTTCACGTCGTCCGACGCCGACTGCTCCTCAGCCAGCTTGCTCGACTGGATCTCGAATGCGTTGGCGTTGGGCACGGTGGCGACGAAGGTCTGGGTGTCGACCTTGTCCTCGGTCACCATGGGGCCGACCGCATCGGGGCTGGTATCCTCCGATTGGGCAAGGGCGGCCGGCGCGCCGGCAAGCAGCGCGACGGCGGTCGCGGTCAGAAGCGTTTTCATCTCAAATCTCCGATCAGCCCCTCGGATACCCAAACGCGGCATGAGCGCGCCGGTTGCGTGCTAACCTTTCACCCCGCCGGCGGTAAGACCCGAAACGATCTTGCGCTGGAAGATCAGCACCAGCACCACCAGCGGCACGGTGACGATGACCGACGCGGCCATGATGTTGCCCCAGGGAATCTCGAACTGCGAGCTGCCGGACAGCAGCGCGATCGCCACCGGCACGGTGCGCTGCGCGTTGTTGGAGGTGAAGGTCAGCGCGAACAGGAACTCGTTCCACGCGCCGATGAAGGCGAGCATCCCCGTGGTGGCCAGCGCCGGCCACATCAGCGGTAGGAAGACGCGAGTGATGATGATCCAAGGCGTCGCGCCATCGAGGATCGCCGCTTCCTCGATCTCGACCGGCAGGTCGCGCACGAAGGTGGTGAGCACCCAGACGGTGAACGGTAAGGTGAAGATCATGTAGGAGAAGATCAGCGCGATGAGCGAATTGTAGAGGCCGGCCCAGCGGATCATCTCGAACAGACCGGCCAGCACCGCCACCTGCGGAAACATCGAGACCGACAGGATGGCGAGCATCAGCGCCGAACGGCCGCGGAAACGAATCCGCGCCAGCGAATAGGCCGCGGTGACGCCGAGCAGCAGCGATATCAGAACGACCGCGCCCGAGACGACCAGCGAATTCACCAGGTTGCGCAGGAATGTGCCTTCGGTGAGCACATTCCGATAGTTGGCGAGACTGAGCGTCTTCGGCCACAAGCTCGCCTCGAACAGCTCGGTCCCCGATTTCAGGCTGGTGACGATGGCGTAATAGAACGGGAAGACGGCGATGAAGACGATTCCCGCCACCAGCAGGTAGAAGGCCGCGCGCTTCAGCATTGCCATCAGCGGCCTCCTTCCAGGCTTATCCGGGCGATGCGGATGTAGGAAATGGTGAGCAGCGCGAGGATCAGGAACAGCAGCGTCGAGGCGGCCGAGCCATAGGCGAACTTGTCGAACTCGAATAGGTTCTCGCGCGCGAACACCGACATCGACTTGGTCTGCACATTGTTGGGCGTCAGCACATAGATCAGGTCGAAGATGCGCAGCGCATCGAGCGCGCGGAAGATCACCGCCACCATCACCGCAGGGCGGATCAGCGGCAAGGTCACCCGCCAGAAGATCTGCCACGGATTGGCGCCGTCGAGCCTGGCGACCTCGAGGATCTCGCGCGGCAGCATCTGCAGCGCCGCAAGGATCAAGAGCGCCATGAACGGCGTCGTCTTCCAGATGTCGACGATCAGCACCGCCACCATCGCCGTGTCGGCGCTGGCGATCCAGGCGATCTTGGCATGGATCAGGCCGAGGCCGAGCAGCACGACATTGATGATGCCGAACTGGTCGTTGAGCATCCATTGCCACATCTTGGCCGAGACGATCGTCGGGATCGCCCAGGGAATGAGGATCGCCGCCCTGACGATGCCGCGCCCACGGAACTCGGCGTTGAGCACCAGCGCCACGATCATGCCGAGGATCGTCTCGCAGGTCACCGAGATCGCCGTGAAGCGCACGGTGTTCCAGACGGCGCGCCACCACACCGGATCGACCAGCAGCCCGTCATATATGGTGCGGCCGCTCGGCATGCTGAGCACCGAGAAATAGTTGCCGAAGCCGACCCACTGGCGGGCGTCGAGATCGGACAGCGAGGCATCGGTGAAGCTGAAATAGACCGTGCGGATCAGCGGCCAGCCGGCGACGGCGGCAAGCACCACAAGCATCGGCGGGAGGAAAAGCCAGGCCGAGCGGACGC
>NZ_RZSC01000782.1:0-2671 GCF_003998155.1 Mesorhizobium sp. M1E.F.Ca.ET.063.01.1.1 | reverse complement strand
CCCTTCTTGGCCCGCCATATCGGTCCCGGCCTCAACGATGTCAGAGCCATGCTCGCCGTCATCGGCGTTCCGTCCGTCGAGACACTGATCAGCCAGGCCGTGCCGAAGTCGATCCGTCTGGACCGGCCGCTCGCCCTGCCTGCTCCGGCCAGCGAAGCCGAAGCGCTGGCGGAATTATCGGCGATCATGGGGAAGAATACGGTGCTGAAGTGCTTCATCGGCGCCGGCTACCATGATGTTTTTGTACCGCCGGTCATCCAGCGCAACATGTTCGAGAACCCGGCCTGGTACACGGCCTACACGCCCTACCAAGCCGAGATCAGCCAGGGCCGTCTGGAAATGCTGTTCAATTTCCAGACCCTGGTCACCGAATTGACCGGCCTGCCGGTGGCCTCGGCCTCGTTGCTCGATGAAGCCACCGCCGTTGCCGAAGCGGTCGGCATCGCGCTGCGCCATCACCGCGACAAGCGCACCAAGGTAGCACTCGCCGGCACGCCGCATCCACAGACGCTCGATGTCGTGCGCACTCGCGCCGAGCCGCTGGGCACCGAGGTCGACGGCGAGACGATCGACGACAACACCGCCGCACTCCTCGTCTCGTGGCCGGACACCTTTGGCGTCTATGGCGACCACAAGGCAGCGATCGAGAAGGCCCGCGCCGCCGGCGCGCTGGTCGTCTTCATCGCCGACCCGCTTGCGCTGACGCTGACGGAGGCGCCGGCGAAGCTCGGCGCCGACATCGCCGTCGGTTCGATGCAGCGCTTCGGCGTGCCGATGGGCTTTGGCGGCCCGCACGCCGCCTATTGCGCTGTCACCGACAAATTGACCCGTCTGATGCCCGGCCGCCTTGTCGGCCAGTCGACCGATACCATGGGTCGCCCGGGCTATCGCCTCGCGCTGCAGACGCGCGAGCAGCACATCCGCCGCGACAAGGCTACGTCCAACATCTGCACCGCGCAGGCGCTGCTCGCCAACATGGCGACGGCCTATGCGATCTGGCACGGTCCCACCGGCCTGCAGGCGATTGCCGGGCGCGTCCACACCCTCGCCGACCGCCTTGCCACCGGGCTCAAGGCCGCCGGCATTTCGGTGCTCGGCACACGCCGCTTCGACACGGTGACGGCCGAGGTGAAGGGCAAGGCAGGCTCGATCGCCGCCGCCGCCGAGAAGACCGGCCGGCTTCTGCGCGTCATCGATGCCGACAAGATCAGCATCGCCTTCGACGAGACCTCCACCGACACCGATCTGGAGGCGATCGCGGCCCTGTTCGGCGCCAGGCCCGGCGCGGTGGAAGGTGGTTCCATGCCGGGCAAGCCGCGCGGCAAGGAGTTCCTCACGCAGCCGGTTTTCCATGAGAACCGCTCCGAGACCGAGATGATGCGCTTCCTGCGCCGGCTGGCCGACAAGGACCTCGCGCTCGATCGCGCCATGATCCCGCTCGGCTCCTGCACCATGAAGCTCAACGCCGCCGCCGAAATGATGCCGGTGAGCTGGCCGAGCGTCGCCAACCTGCATCCCTTCGCGCCGTCCGGCCATTCGGTCGGCTACCGCGCCATGATCGGCGACCTGGAAGCCTGGCTATCGGAGATCACCGGCTTCGATGCTGTGACCTTGCAGCCCAATGCCGGCAGCCAAGGCGAATATGCCGGCCTGCTCGCCATCCGCGCCTATCACCGTTCGCGCGGCGAGGGTCATCGCACGGTCTGCCTGATCCCGTCCTCAGCGCATGGCACCAATCCGGCGAGCGCGGCCATGGCCGGCATGAGCGTGGTGGTGGTGCGCTGCACCGAGGACGGCAACATCGACGTCGAGGACCTCAAGGCCAAGGCGGCCGAGCATTCGAAGGACCTCGCGGCGCTGATGTTCACCTACCCGTCGACGCACGGCGTCTATGAGGAAGGCGCGCGCGACCTCTGCGCCATCGTGCATGAGCACGGCGGCCAGGTCTATTTCGACGGCGCCAACCTCAACGCGCTGGTCGGCCTAGCCCGTCCAGGCGACATCGGCGCCGACGTCTGCCACATGAACCTGCACAAGACCTTCTGCATCCCGCATGGCGGCGGCGGGCCGGGTGTCGGTCCGATCGGCGTCAAGGCGCATCTGAAGCCTTATCTGCCGGGCCACGTTACCGAGGGCACGACCCATGCCGTGGCGGCGGCGCCCTTCGGCAGCGCCTCGATCCTGCCGATCACCTGGATGTACATCCGCATGATGGGCGCTTCGGGCCTGAAGCAGGCGACGGAGACGGCGATCGTCTCCGCCAACTACATCGCGACCCGGCTCGCGCTGCACTTCCCGCTCCTCTACAAGGGCAGGCACGACCGCATCGCCCATGAGTGCATCCTCGACACCCGCGTGCTCAAGGAGAGCGCCGGCATCAGCGTCGACGATATCGCCAAGCGCCTGATCGACTACGGCTTCCACGCGCCGACCATGTCGTTTCCGGTTGCGGGCACGCTGATGGTCGAGCCGACCGAGTCCGAGCCCAAGCGCGAGCTCGACCGCTTCTGCGAGGCGATGGTTGCGATCGCCGGCGAGGCGGCGAAGGTGGCGAAGGGCGAGTGGCCGCTGGCCGACAATCCGCTGGTCAATGCCCCGCACACCGCCGCCGAGGCACTCGCGGGCGAGTGGAAGCATCCCTATTCGCGGCTCGAGGCAGCCTATCCGGCGG
>NZ_RZSC01000781.1:0-2673 GCF_003998155.1 Mesorhizobium sp. M1E.F.Ca.ET.063.01.1.1 | reverse complement strand
CGACTATGTCGAGGCAGCAAGTTCGGCAAACACCCGACGCGCCTATGCCGCTGACTGGAAGGAGTTCTGCGCCTGCTGCCGGCGTCACGTCGTTTGATCCGCAGCCGCCAGACCCACAAATCGTCGGCCTCTACATCACGGCCCAGCCCTCGGGATCTCGGCCTGGTGTTGCGCGTGATCAAACCGACGTCGGTCGCGGCTGGATTGAATTTTTTCCAGACATGGGCGTGCTGGTTCCGTTGCGGGGCAAGACCGGCTGGCGCGAGGTCGAAATTGGTCGCGGCTCGTCCCACGCCACCTGCCCAGTCGCCGCACTGCAGGCCTGGCTGAGGTTTGCCCGCATTGCCCATGGCCCCTTGTTCCGCCGTGTTACTGGTCAGGGTGAAACGGTCGGCGCCGAACGGCTCAACGATCAGGGGGTCGCAGGGCTGGTCAAGCGCACGGCCTTGGCCGCCGGTGTGCGCGGCGATCTCACCGAAGGCGAGCGGGAACAGAAGTTTTCTGGCCATTCGCTGCGCGCGCCCTCAGCCGAGCTCGACGAGCGCTATGTGCAAAAAGCAGCTGCCACCCCAGCGCCGAGATGACACGCAAGTATCAGCGACCGCGTGACGGGAGTTCTAACTGAGGCGTCTGGATTTGTGGTGCGGTACGCCTACACCCGCAGGTGACACGGGATGCGCCAATGCGCCCGAGAGCCACATGCGCAACCGTAAAGTTGATGAGTGTCCAGGGTTTCTTGGTGCCGTGCATCCCTCCAACTTGAAAAGCTGTTCCCAGCTGGGAACTTAACGTACGGGTGGTGCGTGCTAGACTAAGAGTTGTGCGAAAAGTTTGCTTCTCGATGCGTCCTCGGTATCCTTCACCAACAGTTGGACTAGACCCAGAGGTAGCCTGCCTGGCGACTTCAGCTGCCTCCCGCTTGCCTCATCGACTACGCACTGGAGGAGGGTGCGCGTGGACTGGACGCCTACGTGCCAAACGGTGCTGATTGCTGTCAAATCGCGTGGGATGCCTGGCGACAAATCCTAGCCGTTGAGTTGCCATTCTCGAGAACCGCTTGGCGCGGAATGCTTGTTGCAGGGAAGGGGGACGTGGGGCGTCTAATTGGCCAACCTGGTAGGTGCGATTACCGAAGTGACATCGGAAGCGTCGTCCATGGCTGCATCACAAACACATCCGATCGTCTCCGACGCTAAGGATGTGGCACCCCTAGGGACTGCGCGAGTACCGTGCCTGCCGTCAAAATGGGAATTTCGCCGCCGCACCAATGTGGGGGCATCTCTCCAGGCGCCGAAAGCTGTCCGGGCCTTTGTAGGTCGCTCGCCGCCGCACGCGGAAGCTAGAGCCAACCGGCACACCGACGTCGACTATCCACCAGAACAAGCCGGGCAACGGGCTCGCCCGTGCGCCCATGCTGCGTGACCACCTTCATAGCTATAGTTTTACCACCTGATGCGCAGTTTTGACGTCATAGGGGAGACAGCGATAGCGAAAGTTCCCAGCTGGGAACTGCCTTATGTCCATTTGCCCGAATTCTCCGAATCGGGCATAAGCCCAGTAACGGAAAAACCGCGTAATTCGAAAAGTTGGCGTAGTTGGCGTGGCGTTAACAGCTTGTTAACCATAGTCGCTATCAATAGGCGCTGGGTGCAAGAGGAGAATCTGGGTGACGCGGCATCTAAGCAGCCTTCAGTTCATGAATACCTTCTCGACGAAACTCGAGAAGGCACTCAACAATCTGTCGCTGGCTCAGTATCCTCCTGACGCGGTTCGTACGATGCGCAAATTCACTTCGACGGAAGTGGCAGCCTTGCTGGGAGTGACCGAAGCTTACATACGGCAGGTCTCCTTAAAAGGGCAGGGACCCGAGCCAGAGACAACGGCCACCGGGAAGCGCCTATATTCTGTGGAGCAGGTGCTGGACCTTAGGATGCACCTGGCGGAAAAGGCGCGGAAGAAATGGATCAATCCTCGTCGTGTTAAAGGCGAGGATTGCCAGATCATCGCGATCACGAACTTCAAGGGCGGATCGTCCAAGACAGCGACCACTATTCACTTGGGTCATTGGTTGGCACTACGAGGATATCGCGTTCTCGCAGTCGACATGGATCCCCAAGCGTCGTTAACAAGTCTGCAAGGAGCGTTACCGGGATTTGACTACCGAGAAGGTGACACCCTTTACTCGGCGATTCGGTTTGATGATCCGGTGCCAACGGAAAAGATTGTACATCAGACTCATATCATCGGGTTCGACGTCATCTGCGCCGGCCTTGAGCTGACAGAATTCGAAACCGCCGTTACCCTTGAAATGCGCAAGAACGGTGGAACCAGTTTTCTGCTTCGAGTGTCACAGGCCCTCGAACAGATCGTCGATCGCTACGATATTGTTCTTCTCGACTGTGCGCCGTCACTAAATTTCCTGACGCTTTCCTCGCTCACTGCCGCTACCGGGGTCCTAATCCCCGTTCCAGCGCACATGCTCGATGTCGACTCCACGGGCAAGTTTTTGGAGCTGGCCGCGTCTTATATGCAAATCCTGGATGAAGCCGGTGCCGGCGCGCGTTGGGATTTCGCAAAATTCCTCATCACAAAATTTGAGGCCAACGACCATCCGCAAGCCAATATGCAGGCGCTAATGCGTCAAGTGTTTGGCGAGGATCTACTGCTCAATTC
>NZ_RZSC01000780.1:0-2674 GCF_003998155.1 Mesorhizobium sp. M1E.F.Ca.ET.063.01.1.1 | reverse complement strand
GCGGCATCGAAAGTGGCTGGCGGCAGATGGCTTTTAGCCTGGTCAGGCAGCGCGCTGAACACGTCATCAGGCATTTGGAATGCGGCTGGTTTACCCGACATGATCGTCCTCCAATCAATCCCAATTCACATTAGACCTGGCTAATGTTGAAAGGCAAGATGGTCGGCGGAGTCGGCTGGCGCCGGGCATGGGGGCGCGAAATCCATACCTCAATCGCCCAGCGGCAATCTTGGATCGTCAACCTTCAGCGTGTTCACGCTCTGCTTGATGCGGCGCAGGTTCTCCAGCACCTTCGGCCCGCGCGATTCCGCCACCGTGGTGGCGATCATGTCGACGATTGCCAGAAGCGCGTAGCGCGACGAGGTCGGCTTGTAGATGTTGCCGTCCTCGAATGACTGCAGCAGGATCACCGTGTCGGCGACCTTGGCCAAAGCCGAATCCGGCGCGGTTACGGCGACGGTGGCGGCGCCATATTGCTGCGCGACCTCGACGGCCTCGATCACCGAGCGCGCATAGCCAGAAACCGAGAAGGCAACCAGCGTCGTCTCAGGCGTCGCGACGGCGGCATACATGCGCTGCAGCTGGCCGTCGACCTGGGCGAGCGCCGACAGGCCGAGCCGGAACAGCCGGTTCTGCATCTCGGTCGCCATCATCGAGGAGATGCCGCCCGAGCCGATGCACAGCACATTGCCGGAACTGGCGATCCTCGCGGCCACGCTCACCAACACGCTCATGTCGAGATTCTCGCTGGCGCGCTGGATAGCGGCGATCGCGGCCTCGGTGATGGCGGAAGCGATGCGCTGCTCGCGAGCGTCGCGGCTGAGCGGCTCCGGCGACAGATACTGGCCGCCGATGGCGATCGCCTGCGCCAGGTAGAACTTGAAATCGCGCAAGCCTTCGCAGCCGAGTTTGCGGCAGAAGCGGGTGACGGTCGGCTCGCTGACGCCGACGCGCGCGGCGATCTCCGAGATCGCCGCCTTGGAGGCGAAATCGAGATCGGAAAGCACGAGGCCGGCCAGCCGGCGGTCCGACTTGGTGCCGTCCTGCGACATCAATTGCAGGCGGGTGATGATGTCGGCCGGTGTCTTCATCTTGTTGTCTTCAAAATCGTCTTGTCCTTACAGCGGCAGGCCCGTCGCCTTGTCGAAGAGATGGACGTTGCGCGGGTCGACGCTCACCGGCAGCCTGTCCCCAGGCTTCACCTGCAGCCGGTCGCGGAACACGGCGCGCACCGTGTCGTCGCCGATCGAGCCATAGACATGGGTTTCCGAGCCGGTCGGCTCGACGACGTCGACATCGATCGCGATGGCGTCTTCGGCGGCGCCGATGACGAAATGCTCGGGGCGGATGCCGGCCTCGACAGTGTCGCTGCCGGATGCTGCCTTGCCGGCAAGCGCCAGGCGACCGCCGCTGCTGGTCTCGAACCAGGATTTGCTGTTAGCGGTCTTCAGCGCGCCGGAAACAAAGCTCATCGATGGCGAGCCGATGAAGCCGGCGACGAACTTGTTGGCCGGGCGGTCATAGAGCTCCAGCGGCTGCCCGACCTGCTGGATGCGGCCGCGGTCCATCACCACGATGCGATCGGCCATGGTCATCGCCTCGATCTGGTCGTGGGTGACATAGACGATGGTCGATTTCAGCCGCTGGTGCAGCGCCTTGATCTCGGTGCGCATCTGCACGCGCAACTGCGCGTCGAGGTTGGAAAGCGGCTCGTCGAACAGGAACACCGAAGGCTCGCGCACGATGGCGCGGCCCATGGCGACGCGCTGGCGCTGGCCGCCCGACAATTGTCGTGGATAGCGGTCGAGATAGGAGAAGAGGTTCAGCACCCCTGAAGCCTTCTTCACCTTGTCGTCGATCGCGGCGCGCGTCTCGCCGCGGATCTTGGGGCCAAAGCCGATATTGTCCGCGGCTTTCAGATGCGGGAACAGGGCGTAGGACTGGAAGACCATGGCGATGTTGCGCTTCTGCGGCGGCAGCTCGTTGGCGCGTACGCCGCCGATGATGAGGTCGCCGGAGGTGATCGTCTCCAGTCCCGCCAGCATGCGCAGCAGGGTCGACTTGCCGCAGCCGGACGGGCCGACCAGCACGACGAACTCGCCGCTTTTGATCTCGAGGTTGATGTCCTCGAGGATTTTGTGCTGGCCGAAGGCTTTCGACAGGTTGCGAAACTGGACGTCGGTCATGGTCACGCTCCCAAAATGTCGTCGATGAAAGGCAGGTAGCCGGCTGTCAGTCCGGCGTCGACCGGCACAATCGCGCCAGTTATGCCGGATGCACGGTCGGAGGCAAGGAAAGCCACTGCTTCGGCGACTTCCGACGCATTGACGATGCGGCCGAGTGGATAGAGCCGCTTCAGCCGGCCGAGGATTTCAGGGTTCTTGGCAAGGCGATGATCCCAGGCGGCCGTTCGGATCGATCCCGGGCAGACGACATTGGCGCGCACGCCGCTGCGGCCGAGCTCGACGGCGATCGACTTGGCATAGGCGTTGATGCCGGCCTTGGCAGCCGCATAGGCCGGATTGCCGAAATGCGAAATCGCGTTGACCGAGGAGATGAAGACGACGCTGCCCGCGCCGCTTGCCGCCATCGCCTTGATGATCGGGTCGGCGAAATTCATCACGCCGGTCAGGTTGAGGTCGAGCTCCTGCTCTATCTTGTCGGCCGTCAGCGC
>NZ_RZSC01000077.1:0-15582 GCF_003998155.1 Mesorhizobium sp. M1E.F.Ca.ET.063.01.1.1 | reverse complement strand
GTCCAGCCCGATGCGGTTGGGCTGGACTGGTTCTTGACTAAGGTCGTCCCGCATCTCAGGCCGGATTTCCGAATCAGGATCGCCGGCAACATGCCGTCGGGCGTGACGTCGACGCATCCCGGCGTCCAGTTCGTCGGAAGGGTTGCCGACGCTCAGGCCTTCGTGCGCGGCGCCGCCGTCATCCCGCTGATCAGCACCGCCGGCAGCGGCGTGCAGTTGAAGACCATCGAGACGTTCGAGCTTGGCCTGCCTTGCGTCGCCACCAGCCGCTCGTTGCGCGGCATCGGTTACCGGCCGCAAAACTGTGTCGTGACCGACGATCCCGTCGCCTTCGCCGCGGCGCTCGAAGCAGCGGCGGCCGACATTCGCGATGCCGATGGAAGTGCTTTCCATTGCCGGCAGGTTAGGGCGCTCGACGCCGCGATCGGGCTTGGGCTGGAGAGGCTCGGCGCCGTCAGGCGAGAGGTCGCTGCATGAACATGCACGCAGCCCGCTCCGCCTTCGGCTTCGATACGCTGAAGAGGATACTCGGCATCTCCGTGCTTGCCATCCGGTGGGATGACGCCGTTACACTGCTTTCCCGGCTGATCGCCGAGCGGCGCTTCACCAAGGTGAGTTTCCTCAACGCCCACAACGCCAACCTCGCTTACAGCGATCCGGTATTTGCCGAAGCGCTTGACGACTTCCTCGTGCTGCCGGATGGCGTCGGCGTCGACATCGCCGCAAAGCTGCTCTACGGCGCGCCTTTCCCCGACAATCTCAACGGCACCGATTTCATCCCGGCTTTCCTGCAGGCATCGACGCGGCCGCTGACCGTGGCGTTGCTTGGCGCGACGCGGGTCAATGCCGAGGCGGCATCGGTCAAGCTTTCGGCGCTCGCGGTGCAGCACAAATTCGTGGTCGTCCATGACGGCTACTTCTCCCCTGTCGAGGAGCCCGCGATCGTCGAGCGCATCGCCAGGCTGCGGCCGGATGTGCTGCTGGTCGCCATGGGCGTGCCGCGCCAGGAATTGTGGATCGCGCGCCACATCGACGCCCGTCACTGCACGTTGCCGATCGCGGTCGGCGCGCTGCTCGATTTCCTGAGCGGCACCGTGCCGCGGTCGGCGGAGGCGCGCCGTTGAACAGCCATTTCGTGCCCGATGCCGCCACCAGGATCGAGCCGTTGCCGCATGCGCCTTCGGCCGCGGTCGTGACGGCGAGCTACGCGCCGGACTTCGAGCGCTGCCGGCTGCTGTGCGAGACGATGGACCGCCATGTGACCGGGGTCGCGCGGCACTACATCCTCGTCGAGCACCGTGATGTCGTGCTGTTTCGCCAGCTTGAGGGCAGCCGCCGCACGGTGGTCGACGAACAGGATCTGCTGCCGCGCTGGCTGCGTGGTTTCGACGATCCGCTCAGCCTGCTTCGCCGCCGCGTCTGGCTGAGTTTCAGGACCCAGCCCCTGCGCGGCTGGCACGTGCAGCAGCTGCGCCGTATCGCCATTGCCGCTCACGCCGGCGAAGGCGTGCTCGTCTTTTGCGATTCCGACGTCGCCTTCCTCAAGCCGTTCGACACGAGTGCCTTCTGGCGCGACGGCAAGGTGCGGCTGTTCCGGCGCGATGGCGTGCTGGCCAAGGACGGCCACGACGAGCATCGCATCTGGTCGCGCAATGCCGCCTCGGCGCTCGGCGTCGAGCCGGCAAAGGTTTCGATCCACGACTATATCTCGACGCTGATCGCCTGGCGCCGCGAGACGGTGAATGCGATGTGCGAACGGATCGAGAAGATCCACGGCCGCGACTGGGTCGGCGTCCTCGGCGCGGCGCGCAAATTCTCCGAATGCATGATCTACGGCCGCTATGTCGACGACCTGCTGGAAGGGGCCGGCCATTTCCATGACTCAATGGAATTCTGCCGCGTCCACTGGAATGGCGAGCCGCTGTCGGACGAGGCGTTCCGCCGCTTCGTCGATGCGATGGCACCGCAACAGGTGGCGATCGGAATGCAGTCCTTCATCGGCACCGATGTCGGCCGCATCCGCCGCCTGATCGGGCTCGAGTGCTAGATCAGACCGCTTTGGCGGGCTTACGCATCGCCGAATAGGTCAGCAGCATCGAGGCCAGATAGAGCAGCAAAAAGACGATGTTGAGCGACAGCACCAGGTTGGGGGTGTCGGGGATCGTCGTCAGCACGTAGGTGAGCAGCACCGCCTTCAAGCCGGCGAGCAGCCCGAGATTGATCGCCCGCACCGCGGTCTGGCCGCGCGCGAAGAGCAACTCTGCCTGGTATTCGACGAGATTGCGCAGGCCCGGCACGCAGACCGCCAGTGCCACCAGAGGCGCGGCCTCGGCGACATTCTTGCCCAGCGCATTGGGGAAGAAGTGCAGCACGATGCCGAGCGACAAGAGCGCCAGCGTCGAGACCAGGAAGACGCCGCCTTCGATGCCGCTCTTGACCGCCAGCCGGGACAAGAGCTCGGGCGCGCGCATCATGCGTTGCACCAGCATCATCGAGAAGGTGCGGATCGGGATTGCCGTGAGATCGACCAGCCGCATGATGATGGCGTAGATGCCGGCGAGGTGTGGTCCGCCGATCGACAGCACCAGGAGCTTGTCGAACTCCATCTGCAGGTAGAACAGCACCTCGGACCCGGCGACATAGACGGAATCGGCGAGCCGCCTGAAATAGAGTTCGGTGCGCAGCCTCAGCCGCTGGCGCGGGTAGAAGAAGGCGAAGGCGACGATCAGCGAGGCGGCGTTGGCGCCGATGTAGAACCACGACCAGACGCCGATGGTGCGCTGCGCGGCAAGCATGAACAGCACCGCGCCGACCGCCCGGAGCGCCGTGGCCAGGATCGCCAGCACCGCGGCGCGCCCGAATTTGCCGAGGCCGTTGTTGACGATCAGCACCACCTCCACCGGCCGCCACAGCAGCGCTTCGGCGAAGACGACCGCGGCGAAGGCCGACAGCGGCACCGTGCCGGCGAAGAAGATCAGGTAGACGCCGTAGGAAGCGGCGGCGAGGACCGGCAGCGAGATCACGCTGAGAAGCAGGAAGCCGGCGGTGAAGGCGCCGATCAGGTTCGGGCGCATCGTGGCCGTGCGGTAGAGCGCCGAGATGAAGCCGAAGGCAAGCACGCGCGACAACATCACGCCTGCCGCCGAGGCCGTGGCGAACATGCCGAATTCGGCGATCGACAGCGTGTTGGCCAAGGCCACGAAATAGGCGAGCGAGAAGACGAGCCGCCCGCCGGCGCCGCTGATTGCCGAGAAATAGTCGAAAACCAGCTTCCGGCGCGCGGCCACGAAATGGCCGATCCGCGCGAGCGTCCGCCGTTGCGGTATGTCGCTGGTCTGGGTCATGTGTCCGTCAAAGCATAGGCAGGAAAGCTTAACGTGCCGTTCTGGCGGCGGCCTTGGCGACCCGGGAAAGGCTGCAACCGAGGCGAGAAAACTGTACGTCCCGATCTAGAAATTAACCTTTTATTTCCCATGCCTGTTTAGCGTGGCTTAACGATTGGCCGACCGCCGCTCCCAAGCCGCCAGAGAGTAAGTTCCAGCACATGGTCGACAGGGAAAACCGTGACGATTGGAGGCGCGAGCGCTCCCTGCTTGCGCTCGGCCAGGCCGTGCGTGGCGAGGACACCGCCGACGCTTCGCTGGTTTCGATCGGCGACAAGGCCGACCCGTCATGGCGCGAGGACGCCGCGGCGCGCCATCGCGCCGCGCGCTTCGAGCGCGAAGGGCGGTCAGATCCGCAAGCCGCCAACATAGACGAACCCGGTCAACATCAGGTCGATCCGCTTTCGGAAACGGTCCGGGCCGGGAACGAACGGGCCGCGCAAGAGGCTCATCCGCAAGCCGGACGGCGCGAAGAAGGCCGTTCCCCGGACTATTCGTCCCCAGACTATTCTTCGGCGCCCGCGTTCGAGCCTCGCCACGCCGAGCCTCGCTACGCAAGCCGGCCGCTGACGGGCAACGATCCCGACGCGCAGGAGTGGAAGCCGCTGATCGACCCGATGCAGGTCGTTCGCGGCATCACCCGCTCCAAGGCGCTGATCGTCTCGACAACGATCCTGGGCGCCGCGCTTGGCATTACCATCGCGCTGTCGACGCCAAAGAAATATGAGGCCACCACCGAGGTCATCGTCGACCCGCGCGACCTCAAGCTCACCGATCGCGACCTGACGCAGAATGTGGTCGCCTCGGACGCGACGCTCGCCATCGTCGAGAACCAGGTCCGCATCCTCACCTCGGGTACGGTCCTCAACAAGGTCGTCACGGACCTCAACCTCACCGATGACCCTGAATTCAACGGCCAGGGCAAGAGCGGCATCGCGGTGATGTCGATACTCCGCTCCATCCTGTCGCGGCAGGATGCGCAGGGTCCGGCCGATGATGCCCGCCGGAACGCGCTGGCGGTCCGCAATCTGGCCGAGAGCCTGGACGTCGAGCGTGGCGGCAAGACCTTCGTCGTCTCTGTTACCGCCACCACCCAGGATCCGGACAAGTCGGCCCAGATCGCCAACGCCATGATCACGGCCTTCCAGGAGATCTCCAGCAAAATCCAGTCCAACACGGCGGGCCGCGCCACCGACGAACTCACGGCCAGGCTCGACGAATTGCGCAAGGGGGTCGAGACAGCGGAGCGCAAGGTCGAGGATTTCAGGGCGACGCACGATCTTGTCGACGCACAGGGTCACCTGATCAGCGACGATCAGATGCTGAAGCTCAACGAGCAGCTTTCGGTCGCCCGCGCCCGCACGCTCGAGCTCAATGCCCGCGCCGCCTCGGCGCGTGCGCTGAACGTCAATTCGGTTCTCAACGGCACTTTGCCGGAAGAGATCAACTCCAACACGATGGGCGAGCTGCGCTCGCAATATGCGGCGCTGAAACAGGAGGCCGACCGCGCTACGGTGAGGCTTGGACCGCGCCATCCGGAGATCGAGGCGCTCAACGCCCAGCTTGCCGGCGCGCGCGAGCGCATCAGCGCCGAATTGCGGCGTATCGCATCTTCGCTGCAGGTCGATCTGAAGCGCTCCGTCCAGCTCGAGCAGGACCTTGCGTCGCGCCTGGCGCAGGCCAAGGTGCAGAGCGGCGACGTCAACAACAACCTCGTTTCGCTGCGCGAGCTCGAGCGGGAGGCGGCCGCCAAGCGCTCCGTCTATGAACAGTTCCTGCTGCGCGCCAAGGAAACGGGCGAGCAGAAGGACATCAACACCGCCAACATCAACGTCATTTCGGAGGCCTACCCGCCGCTTGAAGCGAAGGGGCCATCGCGTGCCGTTAAGGCGCTGGCAGGCCTGCTGGCCGGCCTTTTCGCCGGCATCGGCCTTGGCGCGCTGCGTGGCGCCTATGCGAGCTTGCGCGAAACCGCCAATGCCCGCTCGCGCCGCAGGACCGACGGGCGCGCGTCGACCTCCGAGGGCAAATCCAACCAGGCCGCTCCGCCAGCGCCGTCTGTTAAGCCTTCACCGGCATCGCCCGTTGCTTCGCCGCCTCCGGCAACATCCGTCGCGCCGGCCCCGGTGCGGGGCGGCCGTCCAGGATTCCTGGGGGCGTTGGCTTCGTCGTTGCGCTACCTTACGCAGCGTGGGCCGGGTGAGGCGGTCGATACAGGTGCCGTCCCGGGTGAAAGTGCCCGGCGCGCGCCGGCGCAGGGGACGCATTCTTCTCATCCGCAAGCGCCGCAGCGGGGCGACGTCCAGCCGCCGCCCGCGCAAGGATCCTATTCGTATCGACCGGACTACGAGCGGCCTGACCCGCATGACGATGCGTATTTGCAACCGCCGACGGCCGGGGCGCGCCAGTCCCCGGAAGTCGACCAGCAGGGCCAGATCGACGAGCTGCGGGCCAGCCTGCGCGAATTCCGCGAGGCAGTGCGCGATCTGACCGAGAGCCGCTCGCGCCGCCGCTATTTCTAAAACGCGCCGTCTTCGATAAAAGCGGGCTTCGATAAAAGCTGCCCTCGATAAAAGCAGCCGGTTTCGGGTTTACGGCATCCGACGACGCTTTGGCGGGATTGCCCGGCGGAATTTTCGTGAAAATGCCGCGCTGCAATCGACCGCATGCGCCCGGCGTTCGCGGATCGATTGTTGATTTGAGGATTGGGGTCGCATGAGCGCGGCCGCGCAAACAGTGCTGAAGGTGAGTGATGGCCGAAGTGATCGACGGAAAGATTGTCGCCGAAGACGTTGTTCAAAAGGTCAAGGCGTTGACCGCCGATCTGTCGGCCAGGGGCGCGACCAGGCCTGGCTTGGCGGTGGTGATCGTCGGCGAGGATCCGGCAAGCCAGGTCTACGTCGCTTCGAAATCGCGCACGGCCAAGGAATGTGGCTTCCTCTCGCTCCAGCACACGCTGCCGGCCGAAACCACCGAGGCGCAGTTGCTCAAGATCATCGGCGACCTTAACGCCGATCCGTCCATCCACGGCATCCTCGTGCAGTTGCCGCTTCCGCGCCATATCGATTCCGGCAAGGTCATCCAGACGATCGCGCCGGAGAAGGACGTTGACGGCTTCCACTTCATCAATGTCGGCAAGCTCGGCACCGGCGAGCTGGAAACGGCTTTCGTGCCCTGCACGCCGGCCGGCTCCATGCTTCTGATCGAGCGTGTGCGCGGCAAGGACCTTTCCGGCCTCAACGCCGTGGTCGTTGGCCGCTCCAACATCGTCGGCAAGCCGATGGCCAATCTGCTGCTCGCCGCCAACTGCACGGTCACCATTGCGCACAGCCGCACCAAGGACCTGCCGGCGCTGGCGCGCACCGCCGATATCCTGGTCGCCGCTGTCGGCCGTCCGGAAATGGTCAGGGGCGATTGGGTCAAGCCCGGCGCCACTGTCATCGATGTCGGCATCAACCGCATTCCGGCGCCCGAGAAAGGTGACGGCAAGTCGCGGCTGGTCGGCGACGTCGCCTACGCCGAAGCGGCCGAGGTCGCCGGTGCCATCACGCCCGTCCCCGGCGGTGTCGGGCCGATGACCATTGCCATGCTGATGGCCAACACTGTAGCTTCCGCCTACCTCGCGGCCGGGTTGAAGCGGCCGTCCTTCTGATCAGAAAGCAGCGTCCTTGCCGAACCTTACTGCTCCTGTCGAACGGCCGGTCATGGGCGATCCCGTTCAGGGCGGTCGGCAGTTCGGCTTCCTGCTGGTCGACAAGTTCTCGATGTTCTCGCTGGCCGCGGCGATCGATTGCTTCCGCTCGGCCAACCGTCTGCTCGGCCGCGACTACTACGGCTGGACGACGATTTCGGCCGATGGCGACGCGGTCATGGCCTCGAACGGCCTGCCGCTCAAGATCGACTATTCCGTCGCGGACATGCCGCCGGTCGACATCCTGTTCGTCTCGGTCGGGCTCACCACAGAGTTTCCCGGCAAGAGCAAGGTGCTGGCGGCGCTGCGCAGCTGGGGCCGGCGCGGCAATGCGCTCGGCGCACTGTCGGTCGGCTCCTACCTTCTCGCCGAGGCCGGGCAGCTCGACGGCTATCGCTGCACCATCCACTGGGAGAACCGCGCCGGCTTCATGGAGCGCTTCCCCGACATCAACTGCACCGGCAACGTCTTCGAGATCGACCGCAAGCGCTACACCTGCGCCGGCGGCACCACCTCGATCGACCTGATGCTGGAGATCGTGCGCGGCGATTTCGGCTCCAACCTCGCCAATGGCGTCGCCAACCAGTTCCAGCACGAGCGCATTCGCTCGGCCGGCGACCGCCAGCGCGTCGGACCCGAGCGGGATCTCACCGGCAAGTCGGAGAAGCTCAGGCGCATCGTCGAGCTGATGGCCGACCATCTCGACGAGCCGCTGTCGGCGGTGCAGCTCGCCAAGTCGGCGGGTCTGTCGGTGCGCCAGGTCGAGCGCCTGTTCCTGCGCCACCTCAACGTGACGCCCGGCCGCTATTACATGCGGCTAAGGCTCGAGCGGGCCCGCGAACTGCTGCGCCAGACCAACATGCCGATCCTCGACGTAGCGATCGCCACCGGCTTCACCTCGCACTCCTATTTCGCGCAAAGCTACCGGCTGCAGTTCGGCCGCCCGCCGTCGGAAGAGCGCCGCACCACTTACTGAGCAGCGGCTACCCGGGAACTTGGCCCTCTGTGCGGAAGGCCACCCGCGGACTTGTGTCCCGACGCCTCCTCAAATAGCTTTCCCGGCGCGGACAGGGGGCACACTCAGGAGATTTTCATGGCGGGACTGGCACGGAGCGTCGCTGCGGCGATCCTCCTTTTGTCGATGACCAGCTTTGGCTTTGCCGCCAACAAGGTCATCATCATTCTCGATGCATCGGGCTCCATGTGGGCCCAGATCGACGGCAAGCCGAAGCTGGAGATCGCGCGCGAATCGCTGCGCACGGTGCTGCAGTCGGTGCCGGCAGACGACGAGATCGGCTTCATGGCTTACGGCCATCGCCAGAAAGGCAGTTGCGAGGATATCGAGCTGATCGTGCCGCCCCAGGCGGGTTCCGCAAGCGCGATTTCGGCCGCCGCCGACAGCATGAAATTCCTCGGCAAGACGCCGCTTACGGCAGCCGTCAAAAAGGCGGCGGAAGCGCTCAGATACACCGAGGACAAGGCCACCGTCGTCCTCATCACCGATGGGCTCGAGACCTGCGGCGGCGACCCTTGCGCGCTCGGCAAGGAGCTGAAGGAAACCGGCGTCGACTTCACCGCCGACGTGGTCGGCTTCGGCCTGACCGCCGATGAAGGCAAGCAGATCGCCTGCCTCGCCGAGAACACCGGCGGCAAATACATCCAGGCCTCCGACGAGAAGGCGCTGCAGGAAGCGCTGGTCGAGACCGTCGCGGCGCCGGCTCCTGCGCCTGAACCCGCTCCGGCTCCCGCACCGGCGCCTGCGCCCGAATCCGCCAAGCCTGAATTCAATTTCATGCCGAGCGTGGTCATAGCCGAGGGCGGCGACCCGATCACCGACAGCAATGCCTGGGAGATTTATAAGGCCGCGGCCGACGGCACGCGTGGCGATCAGGTCATGACCGAGTATGGCGAGCTCAAGACCAATCTCGAGCCGGGCGACTACATCGTCGTCGGCCGCGACGACGAGGCAAGGAGCGAGCAGAAGATCAAGGTCGAGGCCGGCCAGACCTATAGCCCGCTGTTCACGCTGAACGCCGGCACTTTGGTCATTCACCCGCATGCGAGCCAGGGCTCGGAGATCAGCGGCGAGGCGCGTGTCGACTTTAATTATCCGGGCGGCACCACCACGCACTATGGCGACGCCAAGGCCACCGTGCCGGCGGGCGAGCAGAAAGTGACGGTGCAGATCGGCGCTGGCACGGCAACCGAGACCATCCAGCTTGCCGCCGGGCAGACCGTCGAGAAAGACGTCGTCGTCGGCGTCGGCCACGCCGTGCTCAACGCTTACTACACCGCCGGCGGCGACAAGGCCGACAATTCCGGCATAGGCTTCGAGATCGTCAAGGCGAAGAAGAAGATCGACGGCTCGCGCGAGAGCGTCGAGCACTCCTATGGCGCGGACAGCAAGTTCTGGCTGCCGCCGGACGACTATGTCGCGCTCACCACGCTCGACCTCGCGGTCGTCGAGCAGCCTTTCAGCATCAAGGCCGGCGACAACCAGGACATCAAGGTCACGCTCGACGCCGGCGTGCTGGCGATGTCGGCACCCGGCGCCTATTCGATCGAGGTTTTCTCGTCGAAGAAGGATATCGAAGGCAAGCGCAAGTCACTTGGGTTGACCTATGGAGATAGCTGGCAGCAGACGATCCCCGCGGGCGACTATGTCGTGGTGCGCCATATGTCCGACCAGGGCCAGGACAAGGAAATGCCGGTGACGATCAAGGCCGGCGAGCGGACCGAGATCACGGTGCAGTAGGCATTGCAGTCCGCGAACGGATGAAAAGGGCGGCTCCGAGCCGCCCTTTTTTGTGAAGCACGCTGAGTAGACGTCAGGCGTTTGCGAAGGCGGCGGCGCCGTGGTCGGCGCGGCCGACCAATTGCCGGAACCCGGCGAACAGTTCGCGTCCGAAGCCGAACTCGTTGCCGATGAGATCGGCTTCGGCCGTGCGGCGCAGCGCGAATTCCGTTCCAGGCACCAGGACCTCCAGCGTGCCGGCATCGGCGTCGAGGCGGATGATGTCGCCGTCTTGGATCCTGGCGATCGGCCCGTCCTCGACCGCTTCCGGCGTCACATGGATCGCCGCCGGCACCTTGCCGGAGGCGCCCGACATGCGCCCGTCCGTCACCAGCGCGACGCGCTGGCCGCGGTCCTGCAGGATGCCGAGCACCGTGGTCAGCTTGTGCAGCTCCGGCATGCCGTTGGCCTTCGGGCCCTGGAAGCGGATGACGGCGACGAAGTCGCCGGTGAGCTGGCCGGCCTTGAAGGCATCGTTCAGTCCCTGCTGGCTGTCGAACACTTTGGCCGGCGCTTCGATGACGCGCCGCTCGGGCTTGACGGCCGAGGTCTTGATGACGGCATGGCCGAGATTGCCGGCAAGCACCTTCAGCCCACCGGTCGGCTGGAACGCCTTCTTGAACGGCGCCAGCACCTTTTCGTCGCCGCTTTCCAACGGCGCGGCCTCGCGCATCACGCTGCCGTCGGCGCCGAGCCTGGCTTCGACCGCATAGGGCCGCAGGCCTTCGCCCCAGACCGTCTGCACGTCCTCATGCAGGATGCCTTCGTCGAGCAACTCGCGGATCAGGAAGCCGAGCCCGCCGGCGGCGTGAAAGTGGTTCACGTCGGCGAGCCCGTTCGGATAGACGCGCGCCAACAGCGGCACCGCCTCCGACAGGTCGGAAATGTCCTGCCAGGTCAGCGCGATGCCGGCTGCCGCGGCCATCGCGATCAGATGGATGGTGTGATTGGTCGAGCCGCCGGTGGCATGCAGGCCGACCACGCCGTTGACGATCGAGCGCTCGTCGATCATGCGCCCGACCGGCGTATAGGCATTGCCGAGCGCGGTGATCGCCAGCGCCCGCTTCGCCGCCTCCTTGGTCAGCGCGTCGCGCAGCGGCGTGCCCGGGTTGACGAAGGAGGCGCCGGGCGTATGCAGGCCCATGATCTCCATCAGCATCTGGTTGGAATTGGCGGTGCCGTAGAAGGTGCAGGTACCCGGCCCATGGTAGGATTTGGACTCGGCCTCGAGCAGCTCGGCACGGCCCGCCTTGCCCTCGGCATAGAGCTGACGGACCTTGGCCTTCTCGTCATTCGGCAGGCCGGACGTCATCGGTCCGGCCGGGATGAAGACCGCCGGCAGATGCCCGAAGGTGAGGGCCGCGATCACCAGTCCCGGCACGATCTTGTCGCAGACGCCGAGGAAAACGGCTGCGTCGAACATATTGTGCGACAGGCCGATCGCGGCCGCCATGGCGATCACGTCGCGCGAGAACAGCGACAGTTCCATGCCTGGCTGGCCTTGCGTTACGCCGTCGCACATCGCCGGCACGCCGCCGGCGACCTGGGCGATGCCCCCCGCTTCCCGCGCCGCTTCCTTGATCAGCGCCGGAAACGTCTCGAACGGCTGATGCGCCGAAAGCATGTCGTTGTAGGAGGTGATGATGCCGAGGTTCGGCACGCGGTCGCCGCCGAGCGCGACCTTCTCCGACGGGCTGCAGACGGCAAAGCCGTGGGCGAGGTTGCCGCAGGAGAGCACCGCCCGGTTGGCGGCGCGGCCGGATGCCTCCGCGATGCGGCCGAGATAGGCTTCGCGGCCGGCTTGCGAGCGTTGGCGGATGCGTTCCGTGATGGCTTCGATGTCGCGTCTGGCTGTCATGGTCGGTCCTTTCGAGCCCCGGAAACGTCCTCCCACTGCCTCCGGGACTGTTCCTTGGTGAAATCAGGGTGCCCAGAACACCTCTACCGCAATCGGCGATGCTTCGAGCACTTTGCGGATGGGCTTCTTCGCGCCCGCTCCCATCGCGCCGTCGAAGGCGGTGCGCTTGTCCTCGCCCTCGATGTGGAGCGCGATGAAGCCGGCGGCAATGATCCGCGCCATCGACAGCGTCAATCGCGGCTCGCCGCCGCTTGGCGCGTGCACCGGCAGCACGATCCGCCGCGAGGAGGGGTCGAGCAATTCGCCGAGATTGCCGGCATCGGGAAAGAACGAGGCCGTATGGCCGTCGCCGCCCATGCCGAGCACCACGACGTCGAGCGGCCAGGGCAACTCGTCAAGCATTCCATTGTCCAGTGTCGCCGCATCTTCGATGCTTGCCGCCTCGTGGTAGAGCGGCACGAACCGCGCGGCCGCTGCGGCGTTCCGCAACAGGTTGGCCGCGACCAGCCCGGCATTCGATCGCGGCGAGGCGGGAGGAACGAAACGCTCGTCGACCAGCGTCACCGTGACCTTGTCCCAGGCGATCGGTATGGCGGAGAGCGCTGCGAGGAACTTCGCCGGCGTCGTCCCGCCGGATACTGCGAGCAGCGCCGTGCCGCGCTCGTCGATCGCTTTGGTCAAGCGGGCGGCGACGTTGCCCGCAAGTGCGGCCGCCAGTTGCTGGCGGTCGGCAAAGCCGTTCCAGGCGTAGCCGGCGCCGCTCAATTGCTCTCGTGCCATGTCCGTCCGTCACGTTCGATGAGCGCGATGGAGGCCGAAGGTCCCCAAGTGCCGGCCGTATAGCCCTGCGCTTCCTGCCTGGCGCTTTCCCAGGCGTTCTGGATCGGGTCGATCCACTTCCACGCCGCCTCGACCTCGTCGCGGCGCATGAACAGCGTCTGGTTGCCGCGCACCACATCCATGATCAGCCGCTCATAGGCATCCGGCGCCCGGCCCTGGAACGACTGCGCGAAGCTCATGTCCAGCGAGATCTGGCGCAGCCGCATGCCGCCCGGCCCCGGATCCTTGATCATGATATACTGCTTGACGCCTTCGTCCGGCTGCAGGCGGATGACCAGCTGGTTGGGGAAGATCGGACCGGCGCTGTCGCCGAAGATGGAATAGGGAATCGGCTTGAACTCGATGACGATCTCCGAGACGCGGGTCGCCAGCCGCTTGCCGGTCCTGAGATAGAAGGGAACGCCGGCCCAGCGCCAGTTGCCGATCTCGGCCTTTACGGCGACGAAGGTCTCGGTGTTGCTGTCCTTGCCGAGCTCCTCGACATAGCCCTTGACCGGCCCTCCGGCGGAAGCGCCGGCACGATACTGGCCGCGCACGGTTTGCTTCGGCGCCTCGTTGCCGTTGATGCGCTTGAGCGCCCTCAGCACCTTCAGCTTCTCGTCGCGTACGGCATCCGCGTCCATCGACGACGGCGTTTCCATGGCGACCAGGCAAAGCAGTTGCAGGATGTGGTTCTGCACCATGTCGCGCAGCGCGCCGGCCTTGTCGTAATAGGTGACGCGGTCCTCGAGACCCACGGTCTCGGCCACCGTGATCTGCACATGGTCGATATGGGCGGAATTCCACAACGGCTCGTAGAGCGCATTGGCAAAGCGCAGCGCCATCAGGTTCTGCACCGTTTCCTTGCCGAGATAGTGATCGATGCGGAAGATCTGGCTTTCGTGGAAATCATCGCCCACCGCGTCGTTGAGCGCCCGTGCCGAGGTGAGATCGCGCCCGATCGGCTTCTCCAGCACGATGCGCGAGTTCGGCGTGATCAGCCTGTACTCCTTGAGCTGGTGCGAGATGTCGCCGAAGAGCGCCGGCGCCACGGCCAGATAGAAGGCGCGGATGCGGTCGCTGTCGCCGATCGCCTTCTTGAGCTTGTCGAAACCGGCGCCGGTGGTCGCGTCGGCCGAGACGTAGGAAAGGCGCGCCAGGAAGGTCTCAAGCTCCTTGGCGTCGACGTCGGCCTGCTTCACGTGCTCGGAAATCGCCTTCTTGGCGAAGGCCTGAAACTCGGCGTCGGTCATTTTCGCTCGCGACGTGCCGATGATGCGCGTCGGCTCCGTGAATTGCTGGCCGCGCTGGCGGTGGTAGAGCGAGGGCAGAAGCTTGCGCTCCGACAGGTCGCCGGTGCCGCCGAAGATGACGAAGTCGAAAGGGTCGACGGGGATGATCTGGCTGGTCATGGTCAGTCCGATTTGATGCCGGTCGCCGGTAACGGGGCTGATATATTCTAATCGATTTAAATCGTCCAGTGCCAAGGTGTCACATCAAGGGCCAATCGCAGGGGATCGTTTGGGTCTGCATGTGCCCTTGACACTGGCGCTGCCGGGAGGCTTGTCGGCAAAGCGACGTCTTCCGGCAGCGTTCGCGGCTGCAACATAGAACGTGAATGTGACGAAAGCTAAGGGAGAAGATCATGAATGCGACATCTGTCGCGTCATGGACAGGCTCCCGGTGCAAATTGGGGACGATCTCGATGAGCGGGAAAACGATGCGTCTGGAAAACAAGGTTGCCATCATCACCGGCGCGGCGTCCGGCTTCGGCGAGGGCATGGCCAGGCGTTTCGCCGAAGAGGGCGCGCGCGTCGTCGTTGCCGACCTCAACGCCAAGGGGGCCGAGCGCGTCGCGGGAGAAATCGGCGACCGCGCGATCTGGACCCAGACCGACGTCTCGCAGCGCTCCGAATTCGACGAGATGGTCTATGCCGCAAAGAGCGCCTTCGGCCGCGTCGACATCATGATCAACAATGCCGGTTACACCCATCGCAATGGCGACATGCTGGGCGTCGACGAGGAAACCTTCGACCTGATCACCGCGATCAACATGAAGGCGATCTATCATGCGGCACTTGCCGTGGTGCCGATCATGGATCGGCAGGGCGGCGGCGTCATCCTGACCACGGCCTCGACCGCCGGCATCAGGCCGCGGCCCGGCCTTACCTGGTACAACGCCTCCAAGGGTTGGGCGATCACCGCCACCAAGTCGATGGCGGTCGAGCTGGCGCCGAAAAACATCCGCGTCAATTGCCTCTGCCCGGTTGCCGGCGAGACCGGCATGCTGGAGAAGTTCATGGGCGCCGACACGCCGGAGATTCGTGAGAAATTCCGTGCCTCGATTCCGCTCGGCCGGTTCTCGACGCCGCTCGACATCGCCAATGCGGCGCTGTGGCTGGCCTCCGATGAGGCCGCCTTCATCACCGGCGTGGCGCTGGAGGTGGATGGCGGGCGCTGCATCTGAGCGGCCGCTCCGGCGCGAAAACGGCTCGGGCCGTTCACGGCATTTGCGGCGGTTGGCTCGGCCGAGGAACGGATCAGGCGCCGGTCTTGACGTAAGTTTTGTAGACCCAGCCGTGCTTGCCGTTATAGACGATCTCGCACCATTTCTTGCAGCCCATCACCTGCACCGACGCCTTGGCCGGCACCGTGACGATAGCGGATGCGCCCTTCTTGGGGCCGCTGCGCATGGTGACTGCCCTCAGGATTCGTCCATTGGCGCCAGCGCTGACCTGCTGAGGTATCGGCTTGTCCTGAGTCGCGTCCTCGGTTGCCGCCGACTGAGCCTCGGGAGCCTGCGGCTTTGCTTCCGGTATGGCCGCGGTCTGGGCGCCATCCATCTTGTCGTCGGGCTTTTTCGCATCCGCCGACTGGCCAGCCGCCGGAGCGGGAGCCGCGACCTCGGACAAGGCGGTCGAAGCATCATTTTCTGACGCGGATTCGGCGAAGGCCGCAACGGCTGGCTTGTTGTCCTGCGTTGCCGGCTTCTCTGCGGCTTGCCCGGATGAGGCCGGCGGGGCTTCTGCCGCATCGG